>JAYUYB010000263.1:0-4646 GCA_043752655.1 Chloroflexota bacterium | reverse complement strand
CCTCGCCGAGCGCGGCCTGGGCCACGTTCAGCCGCAGCTCGAAGATCAGGTCGTTGCCCTCGCGCAGGAAGAACGGGTGGGGCTGCACATCGAGGGCCACGTACAGGTTGCCGAAGGGGCCGCCGCGTGGGCCAACCTCGCCCTCGCCGCTGATGCGGATCTGCTGGTTGCCATCCACGCCAGCGGGTACTTTTACGGCGAGCTTGCGCACCTGGCGGATGCGCCCCTCGCCCTTGCACTCGCGGCAGGGGATTGGGATCACATAGCCCGCGCCGTTGCACTGATCGCAGGTGGCGACTGTCACCATATTGAAGAGCGGCGCGCGCTGGCGCACCTCGCCGCTGCCCTGGCACTTAGGGCAGCGCGTGGGGTCGGTGCCGGGCTCGGCGCCGCTGCCCTTGCAGCTGGGGCAGCCCTCCAGGCGACGATACTCGATCTCCTTCTCCACGCCGAACACCGCCTCCTCGAACTTGAGGCGCAGGTTGTAGCGCAGATCGGCGCCGCGCTGGGGGCCACGCTGCTGGCGCGGGCCACCCGCCTGCCCGCCGAAGAAAGCGTCGAAGATCGTGGCGAACGGGTCCGCGCCCTCGAACGGGTCGTAGCCGGCGCCGCCCATGCCGCCGGGCACGTTGTGGCCGAAGCGGTCGTACACAGCCCGCTTCTGCTCGTCGGAGAGCACCTCGTACGCCTCGTTCAGCTCCTTGAAGCGCGACTCGGCGTCGGCCTCTTTATTCACGTCGGGGTGGTGCTGGCGCGCCAGCTTGCGGTACGCCTTCTTGATCTCGTCCTGGCCGGCGGTGCGACCCACCCCAAGCACATCGTAGTAATCGCGCTTTGCGCCCGTGGTCATAGGCTCGTTCCTTCGGCGTCTGTACTAATCTACCTTGTACTCACCCTCGACCACATCGTCGTCGGTTTTGTCGGCGTTGCCAGGGGCAGCGGCACTATTGGCGGCCTGAGACTCGTACATGGCCTGGCCAACCTGCTGCATCGCCACGCCCAGCTCGGCCGTCTTGTTGCGAATCTCCTGCTCGTCCTCGCCTTCCAGCGCGCTGCGCAGGGCGGTGATATGATCTTGCACCGTGGTGCGGATCAGGCCGTCCAGGCTGTCGCCCGCCTCGCGCAGCGAGCGCTCGGCACCGTAGATCATGCTGTCGGCGGCGTTGCGGGCCTCGATCAGCTCGCGCCGCGCCTTGTCTTCGTCGGCGTGGGCCTCGGCCTCGCGCACCATCGCATCGATCTCGCCCTCGTTCAGGCCCGACGAGGCGCTGATCGTGATGCGCTGCTCTTTGGACGTGGCCTTGTCCTTGGCCGTCACATTCACGATGCCGTTGGCGTCGATGTCGAACGTCACCTCTACCTGAGGCATGCCACGCGGCGCCGCCGGGATGCCGGACAGCTCGAAGCGGCCCAGGCTCTTGTTGAAGCGGGCCTCGGCGCGCTCGCCTTGCAACACATGGATCTCTACGCTGTTCTGGTTATCGCTGGCGGTGGAGAAGACCTGGCTCTTGCGGGTGGGGATGGTCGTATTGCGCTCGATCAGGGGCGTCATCACGCCGCCCAGGGTCTCGATGCCCAGCGTGAGCGGGGTGACATCGAGCAGCAGCACGTCCTTCACCTCGCCGCCGAGCACGCCCGCCTGCACGGCGGCGCCTACGGCCACTACCTCGTCGGGGTTCACCGAGCGGTTCGGCTCCTTGCCGAAGAACTTGCGCACAGCCTCCTGGATGGCGGGCATGCGCGTCTGGCCGCCCACCAGGATCACCTCGTCGATCTGGGCCTGCTTGAGACCGGCGTCGTTCAGCGCCTGGCGCACGGGCGCCATGCTGCGGTCGATCAAGTCGCCCGTCAGCTGCTCTAGCTTGGCCCGTGTGAGCATGATGTTCATGTGCTTGGGGCCAGTGGCGTCGGCGGTGATAAACGGCAGGTTCAGCTCGGTCTGCCCGACGCTGGAGAGCTCCATCTTGGCCTTCTCGGCGGCCTCTTTCAGCCGCTGGAGCGCCATACGATCCTGGCGCAGCTCCACGCCGTGCTCCTTCTGGAACTCGGTGGCCAGCCAGTCGATAATGCGCTGGTCGAAGTCGTCGCCGCCCAGGTGGGTGTCGCCGCTGGTAGACTTCACCTCCACCACGCCGTCGCTCAGCTCCAGCACGCTCACATCGAAGGTGCCACCGCCCATATCGTAGACCACGATCGTCTCGTCTTTGCCCTTCTTATCCAGGCCATAGGCGAGCGCGGAGGCGGTGGGCTCGTTCACGATGCGCAGCACCTCGAGCCCAGCGATCTTGCCGGCGTCCTTGGTGGCCTGGCGCTGGCTATCGTTGAAGTAGGCGGGCACCGTGATCACGGCCTGGGTGACGGGCTCGCCCAGGTAGGCCTCAGCGTCGGCCTTGAGCTTCTGAAGGATCATGGCCGAGATCTCGGGCGGGGCGTAGTCCTTGCCGCCGAGGGCCACGCGCACGTCGCCGTTGGGGGCGCCGGTCAGCTTGTAGGGGATCAGGCTGAGATCCTTCTGGACCACCTGCTCGCCCAGCTTGCGGCCGATGAAGCGCTTCACCGAAAAGATCGTATTCTCAGGGTTGGTCACGGCCTGGCGGCGGGCCACCTGGCCCACCATGCGCTCACCGGCCTTGTTAATGGCTACGACTGAGGGCGTCAGGCGCGAGCCCTCGGCGTTGGGGATCACCACCGCCTCGCCTGCCTCGACCACTGCGACAACGGAGTTGGTTGTACCTAAATCAATCCCAATAACTTTGGGCATGCTATTCCTCTAAACAGTGCCAAGGTGATCCATCGGTGCCATCAGCTGTCACCTTGTCACCCGGCCACCTTGTCAACCTCTGCCCACCTTCACCATGCTCGGACGCAGCACGCGCTCGCCCAGCTTGTAGCCGTTCTGGAGCACTGCGATCACTTTGTTATCCTGGCCCTCGGCCTCTTCGTAGAGCACCGCCTCGTGGAGGTTCGGGTCGAACTCCTGGCCAGTGGCCTCGATGGTTTTGACGTTCTGGCTCTCCAAAAGGAGGCGCAGCTTATGGGCGATCAGCTGGGTGCCGCCCCACCAGGGCGTGCTGGCGATCTCGGGCGGGATGCTGGCGATCGAGCGGTCGAAATCATCAACCACAGGCAGCAGCTTAAGGATAAGATCCGCGCCGGCGCTGCGGATCAGCTCGGAGCGCTCGATCTCGCTGCGGCGCTTGAAGTTCTTGTAGTCGGCGGCTGCACGCAGATACTGGTCTTTATAATCGGCGGCCTGAGCCTCGGCCTGGGCCAGCCGCGCCTGAAGCTCGGACACACTCTCGCTGGCGGGGGCCTCGGCGCGCTCGCCGGGCTCGGCGATCTTCTGCTCTTCGCTCATGAGTCTCCTCAACGCATAGAATTGCAGCGGGCGCCCCTATGGCGCGCCGCCCTCGGAGCTACGATTCTCGGCATTATACAGCTCGGCGAGCAGGTTGCTCATCAGCGACGAGATATAGCGCACCGTGGAGATCGAGCGCGGGTAAGCCATGCGCGTTGGCCCAATGATCCCGAGCACCCCGGCCACAGCCTTATCTACGCCGTAGCGGGCCAGGATCACGCTGTACTCGCGCATCTCGTCGTCGCTATTCTCGCCGCCGATGATCACCTGCACGCCGCCGGAGGCCAGGGCCTGGGGGATGAGCAGGCCAAGGCCGCGGCCGCTCTTGAGAATATCGAGCGCGCGGCGCAGCCGCTCCACAGCCCGCTCGGAGTCGTCGCGGCTTAGGGCTGGGATGAACTCGGGCTGGCTGAGCATCTCGATCAGGCCATCGGAGTAGATCTGCTCCTGGGCCTGCTCCTCGAACGCCTGCATGGCCCGTGCCAGGCTCTCCAGCACTGTGCGCTCGAAGTCGCCGAAGAGCGGCGGCTTGGACTGCTGGGCATCGCGGGCGAGCAGATCCTCCACGCCGCTCAGGCTCAGCTCGGCCAGCAGATCGCTCAGGCGGGCGGCGCTGCGTCGCAGCTCCTCGGGCGTGCGGGCAGCCTCGAGCGCGAAGGTCTGCTGCTTCACAACGCCGCCGTGGAAGACAAGTACGGCCAGGGCCATCGTATCGTGGATGGCGATCAGCTCGAGGCTGCGGAAGCGCAGGCGCTCGGCCGAGCGTGGCGGGGTAACGAGCGAGGCGTTCTGGGCGGTGCGGGCCAGCACGGCGCCTGCCAGCTGGATCCACTGATCGAGCTCGCCGCGCACCTGGTAGAACTGGTGCTGGATGGTGCGCTGCTCGGCCACCGAGAGCGTGTGGCGCTCCATCAGGTTCTCGACAAAGAAGCGGTAGCCGGCATCCGTGGGGACGCGGCCAGCCGAGGTGTGCAGGTGCGTGAGGTAGCCAAGCTCCTCCAGGGTTGCAAGCTCGTTGCGCACCGTGGCCGACGACATCGCCAGCCCGAACTTGCGCACGAGCGTGTCCGACGCCACCGGGGTGGCCGTCTCCACGAAGGCCTGGATCACCAGCTTTAGGATGAGTTGTCGTCGCTCGGTGAGGCCTGCCGTCATGGGTGGTGTCCTGGCTGTTAGCACTCTACACCTGTGAGTGCTAACGGCACTGGCTAAAGGATTGGCGTGCACTTGGTGCACGCCGATACATATCTTACCATGACTCGCAATTCTTGTCAGCAGTTTTCGCTAG
>JAYUYB010000262.1:0-1745 GCA_043752655.1 Chloroflexota bacterium | reverse complement strand
GAGCGAGGTGCCTGCTACGCAGGTTCCAACGCCTCTGCCCACTTTTGCGCCCCTCGCTGTGGCTCCGACTAGTGCTGCGCCGACGCCTGAGCGCACGCGGGAGCCGACCGCTACAGTAGTTCCTGCTATTGCAACGTTGGATCAGGCTGCCGCGACCCTTGCCCCTGCTAGCGCTGAACCTGCGGGCGGCGTGGTAGCACCGCTACCACCTCAGCGCGGGGGCTTCGATCTGCGCATCCCAGCTGCGGCGCTGCTCTTCTTTGCGGGCCTTGGGCTCACAAGCGTTGCCGCCTTGAAGCTTTTTGGGGGGCGCTAAGATGCGCCACTGTCGTATGCCCCGTATCGGGCACGCCGCCGCACTCTTGCTGCTCGCACTGTCTGGCTGCGCCCAGAAACCGCAGATGTCTGACCCGGCCACGCGGGCAACGCTGATCGCCGCTGCGCCTACGGTGACGCCGCAGCCCTGGCAGACACCGCCCACCGCTGCACCGCCACGGCTGCCCACGCCAAACCTGCCGGCGGCTACGCCCTACGCTACACCGAAGCCTCAGTCGAACTTCTTCGAGGTGGTTGAGCTTGGCTTTCGTATTGATCACCCTTTCCACTGGGCGCGCAGCTCCGGCGCGGTGCCGGGCACGCTCATGCAGCTGGCAAACAAGGCCAACAATGTCTTTGTGGTCATCTTGCGCAGCCCCCTAGATGGGCAGGAGCTTGAGGCGGCCTCGACCGATACGCATGGCCGTGTTGCGGAGTGGCTTGGCGGGATGGAGTCGACGCGCAGTGCGGTGGCAGAGCTGAGCCCCGGCGTGCCCGGCTGGCGCAGCGAGTTTGCCCAGGCATACCCCGAGTATGGTATTACCGTGCAGGCCCTTGTGGTGTCGGTGGCCCACGGGCACCAGCTGATCACGTTGGCGGCCTATGCCACCGACCAGGATCTCGCCACCGAGCGTGAGACGGTGGAAGCGATTTTTGGGAGCATCAAGCTCACCGAGCCGACCGCCTTTGGGCTGCCGCGCAGCGAGACCTACGTTTACGCTGAGCAGGAGGCGATCAACACGCAGGCCTACGACCCGGCTCTGGGCCAGGGTGATCGGCGCGTGTTCAGCGGGCTGGTGGGGCTCGACCCGCAGCAGCGGCTCCAGGCAGAGCTGGCCGAGAGCTGGTCGATCAGCCCTGACGGCAAGGTGTACAGCTTCTACCTGCGACCTGGGGCGCGCTTTCACGACGGCAAACCGGTGACGGCGCAGGACGTGATCTACACGTGGGAGCGCGCCGCAGACCCGGCGACCCAGTCCGACACGGTGCTTACGTACCTTGGCGATATTGTAGGCGTGAGCGAGCGGCGGCGGGGCGAGGCCGAGACGATCAGTGGGCTGCGGGCTCTGGATGAGCGCACGCTTGAGGTGACGATCGATGGGCCGAAGCCCTACTTTCTGCTGAAGCTTACGGCGCCGCCGACGATGGTGGTTGACCAGGCGAATGTGCAAATGGGGACGACTTGGTATCGCCGCCCGAACGGCACCGGGCCGTACAGGTTGCTGAGTTGGGAGCCGGGCAAGGCGAAAATCTACGAGCGTGCGGAGGGCTTCTACGGTGATGCGCCACCCACGCGCTACCTTGTGGGGCGGCTTGATGTGGGCTACAGCGGCAGCTATCTGTACCGGCTGGGCGAGCTTGACCAGTTACCGCTGGGCGACTACGACATGGGAATCTTGAGCGATCCTGCGAGCAAGCTGCGGGACGAT
>JAYUYB010000261.1:0-1747 GCA_043752655.1 Chloroflexota bacterium | reverse complement strand
TGTAGAAGCCGTCCACGAAGTCGCCGAACTCGGCCACATACTGAGTCCAGCTCGTCACCAGGCGCGGCTCGCCAGCCTGGTTGTCGAGGGGGCGGGTGCGGGTGAAGCCGACGAAGGCCACGACGGAGGTGCCGGCGGCCTGGATCGACTTCATGCCGGCGATCTCGTTGATGTAGACACCTGGGGACTGATAGGTTGGCATAGCGCTTCAGCTCCTCTGGTAATTGCCGGGCACGTGGGCAGACCCCGCCGCGCCGCTTAAGCGACACTGATGGTCAGGACGCAGGATCACCTCCTTTGCCGCCGCCACGCCTGGCCCGCTGGCGCGGAGCTGGCGCGTCGGACGGCTCAAGTGTCAGGGTATAGTCGGGCGCGGGGACGTGTACCTCGCGGCGCACGACGGTGGTGCCGACGCGCGCCACCAGGGTGTAGGCCCCGGCGCTGGGAACCCGTAGGGTAAAGCGGCCATCAGCGTCGGTGAAGGTGGGTCGACCCTGGCCCTCCACCAACACCTCGGCGTCGGCGATGGGGGCGCCCGCCTGATTGCGGGCCACGCCGCCCAGGCGCACAGCGTTGCTGGGCTGCCCCGCAACGTCTAGCTGGCGCAGGCCGACAAAGGCGGTAAGCACGGGCACCCCAGCGGGCAGCGTGTCGCGATCAACCGCGATGGTGACGGTGTAGCTGAGCGAGGGCTTCAGCTGGTTCTCCAGGGCCGTCCAGAACTCGCCAGGGCTTTTGAGCACGCTGTCGGCCTGTGCGAGTTTGGCATGGAGCGGCAGCTCGTGGTCCTTCAGGTCGCCCTGAAGATGCTGCTCGGGCAGGGTGGCAAAGCGCATCAGGGTACGCAAGGCGTGCCAGAGCAGGCGGTGCTCATCCTCCACGGCCCGCGTCCAGGCGGTGATCAGGTACGTCAGGTCAAGGCGCAGGGGCGCGCGGCGGCGGGCGGGGGCGCCGTTTGTGCCGTTACGCTCCATCTGCATGCCGCTCTGGCGCAGCTCGCGGTTCTCGCGGATGTCGAAGAGGTAGCAGTTGAGCGTGGGCTTGGCGATTCCGCCCGACCACTCGCGGTTGGGGATCTCGAAGCTCACATCGATCTGGGTTGGGTCGAGGCCGCCGGCCTGCACCAGGATGGCCTTGATCGTCTCGTCGAGATCGCTGAACATCGCCGCGCCTCGCCCCGCTCACCCCGAACCGCCGGAAGACGGCAACAGCCACCCCAGGCTCGATGCACACTGCATCGAACGCTTGTTTCTGCTCGGTAATGAGAAATTAATCTGGCGGTTAACGAAAGGTTACGTGTGAGAGTGGGTTTGTGCGAGGTTGTGATGTGAGATACGGGCCACTCTGCTGTGAACACATACGTCAGCGTGCGCGGATGGCTGTATGCGTAGTATTGAACGGGCTGAGTATGTCTTTTCGTTCAGTTTGGGCCGAAGCATCGCCCCGATGCTTCGACCTTACGAGCGGGTACTCCCTATTCCTCCGGCTTGCGCTGGGCGGCGGGGGCGGCCCCGCTGCTCACGGCGGCGCTGCTGGCCTCGGCGGCGGCCTCGTAGGCGTCATCGGCGGGGCCGACGGTCATCGGGCCAGCGCCGGCCATGCCGCGCTGCTGGGTAACGTGGGTAAGCTCGTGGGCGAGCAAGCCTTTGTCGGCGGGGCTGGCGCCCTCGGCGAAGAAGACGTCGCTGCCGGTGGTGAAGGCTTTGGCGCCCAGGCTGCGGTTGAGCCGGGCGGCCTCGCCGCCGGT
>JAYUYB010000260.1:0-4666 GCA_043752655.1 Chloroflexota bacterium | reverse complement strand
TGATCGGCCGCCGCGCCGGGCGCTCTCCCTTTACCCTTTTGCTCTACCATCGCTTCGACACGCCTCCCACCGGCCCCTGGCTCGCCTGGTCCCACGAGCCCTACCAGCTCGCCGAGCGCGATGGCGCGCTCTACGCCCGTGGCGTCTCCGAGGGCAAAGGCCCACTCGTCGCCCACATTCAGGCGCTCCAGGCGCTGCTCGCCGCCGAGGGCGAGCTCCCCTGCGGCGTCGTGATCGTCGCCGAAGGCGGCGGCCTCGCTGGCTCGCCCAGCCTCCCCGCCGTGATCGCAGCCCACCCCGAGCTGCTCCGCGCCGATGCGATCCTTGGCAGCGCCGGCGACCGCGATATCCACGGCACCCCGCTCTGCTACAGCGGCACAAAGGGCCTGCTCCAGGTGCGCCTCAGCGTAAAAGGCCCCACTCACCCGCTGCCCGCCGGCACCGCCCCCGCCGTGCCCAACGCGCTCTGGCGCCTCACCTGGGCCCTCGCGAGCCTCAAGGGCGACGATGAGGATATTCGCATCGCTGGCTTCTACGACACGGTAGACGGCCCCACCCGCGAGGAGAACGATCTGCTGCGCGACGTGCGCCTGGATGAGCGCGGCCGCCTTGCCGCCTGGGGCGCCGACGCCTACCTCTTCGGCATGAGCGGCACAGGCCTTGTGCGCGCCGAGGTGACGCTCCCCACCTGCAATTTGAGCGCCATCCACTGCGAGCCACCCGGCGAGCTGGCCCAGCTGCCGGCCTCGGCCAGCGCCGTGGTTGATTTTCAGCTTGTGCCGCGCCAGGAGCCCGCCGAGCTCGCCCGCCTCCTGCGCGCCCACCTCGACGAGCGCAGCTTTACCGACTTGCTGCTGGAGCCGCTCCCCGGCGGCTACCCGCCCGCCCGCACGCCCCCTGGCGCCCCCTTCATCCGCCAGATCCTCGGCGCTGGTGCAGCCCTCGGCTCGGTGCTCCCGCTCGTGCCGGCCGGCCCCTTTGCGCTGCCGCTTCAGCTCTTCGCCGCCGCGCTCGGCGCCCCCGTCGCCTCGGTGGGCATCGCCCGCGCCACCAGCTCCCCCCACGGCCCCGATGAGCATCTTCCTCTCGACGACCTCGTCCACCACGGCCAGCTCTTGATCGAGCTGCTGCTCGGGCTGGCCGACGAGTAGCCGTCAGGCAAGGGAACAGGGCACAGGGCCGCAGCACGTCCGGCTACAATCTGCAATCTGATCTTATCCCCCGCTTAACCTCATCATAACGCCCACCTAAAGCTGCACCCATACACTCAGGCCAGGATTGTGTCAGGTTCGGGCTCCGACCCTGTACCCTGTACCCTGTGCCCTGTGCCCTGTACCCTGAGGTACACCAATGCGCGTCGCGCTGATCTGCGAGACCTTTCTCCCCGATGTCAATGGCGTCACCACGACGCTCTGCCGCCTGCTCGAGCACCTCCAGCGCGGCGGCCACGAGGCCCTGCTCTTCGCCCCTCACGGCGCCCCGGAGCAGTACGCCGGCGTCCCGGTGATTCCCCTCGGTGGCATGCCGCTGCCAATGTACCCCGAGGTCAAGCTCACCCCGCCGCAGCCCGGCATCACCGCCCAGCTGCGCCGCTTCCGCCCGGATCTCGTCCACCTGGTTGGCCCCGCCGTGATGGGCGCGATGGTGCCCGCGATCGCCCGCAACCTGCGCCTGCCGCTGGTGGCCTCGTACCACACCGACTTCGGCGCTTACAGCCGCCACTATGGCCTCGGCTTCCTCCAGAGCGGCGTCAACGGCTGGCTGCGCTGGATCCACAACCGCTGCCAGCTCACCCTCTGCCCCTCCAGCTACACCCTGCGCTCGCTGCGCTCCTCTGGTTTCCGTCGCCTGCGCATCTGGGGCCGTGGCGTCGACACGCAGCGCTTCCACCCGCGCCACCGCAGCGACGATTGGCGCCAGAGCGTGGGCCAACAGTCCGGCGAGACCCTGCTGCTCTACGTGGGCCGCATCGCCTCCGAGAAGCGCGTCGATCTGCTCCCCGAGGCGTTGGCCGGCCTGCCCAACACGCGCCTAGTGCTGGTGGGCGATGGCCCCTACCGCGCCGAGCTGGAGCGCCGCTGCGCCGGGCTGCCCGTCCACTTCACCGGCTACCTCAAGGGCCACGAGCTCGCCACGGCCTACGCCTCGTCCGACGCCTTTGTCTTCCCCTCCGACACCGACACCTTCGGCCAGGTGATCCAGGAGGCGATGGCCTCCGGCCTGCCCGTGGTGGGCGCGCGCAGCGGCGGCACCCTGGATCTGGTACGCGACGGGGAGACGGGCCGCCACTTTGCCCCCGGCGTGGCCAGCGACTTGCGCGCGCGCCTGCACGAGCTCAGCGCCAGCGCTACCATGCGCGCCGAGCAGGGCCACGCCGGGCGCCTGGCCGCCGAGGGCCGCTCCTGGCCCCGCGTGATGGGCGAACTCATGGAGCACTACGAGCGCGTGCGCCTGCGCCGCGCCGCCTGAACAGTCCGCAGATTACGCAGATTACGCAGATTACCGCCGGTAGATATCTGCGTAATCTGCGGATGCTTTACCCCACCTCGAACCCCAGAATATCGATCCGCGAGCGCGTCAGCTCCACAAAATCCCCTGGCCCCACGCTGGCTGCGCCCACCGCCGCCGCGAGATCCGGCGCCGTGAGGCTAGTGCGCAGCCCCACCACCCCAAACCCAACATCGAGCAGCAGCTCGGCGTAGAGCCGCTCGTAGGGCAGCTCCTCGCGGGCCACCTCCCACGCCGCCACCTCCAGCACCTCGGCGAAGGCGCGCGGCGCCGTGCTCGGCTCGTCGGCCCGCAGCGTCGCCTCTGCCTCCAGACCCTTGCGCCGCGGCGCCGTCTGGAGCCGCAGCGCGCTCAGGGCCCACACCAGGCGTGCGCTCCCGGCGCGGCCCAGATCCTGCTCGCGCACACGGTGGTGACGATCAACCACGCCCAGGCGCAGCGCTTCTGGCGCGCTGTCGCCCGTGGGGCGCAGCACGATCAGCGGCAGGTAGCGCCGCCCGTCGGCGTGCAGCCGGCCCGCCACGATCCGCTCAAACACACACGGCAGATCAAGCTTGTGCTGAAGAGGGAACTGCATAATTAATCCACCGGCCCCGCGTTCGTGCCACTTCGCGCTATTCGTGGTCCAGACGGTCCTGGCCCATCTCTTCCAGCGACTGGCTGGTGCGCAGCTGGTTCAGCGCCTCCACGAACTCGCGCGGGCGGGCCGGGCTCAGGATCAGCGGCGTGCGCTCAAGGCGGGCCACCGCCACCAGGCGCGCGCGGTTCGTGGCCAGAAAGAAGACCTCGCCATATGGCGCCAGCCGAAACGGCCCCTGGTAGCCGAAGATCCCCGCGTTGAACGCGAAGCGCACGTTCCGCACCGGCACATCGCTCAGCGGTGTGGCCAGCGAGACCCCAGTGATAATCCCGTACGGCACCCGCAGCGGCCGCCAGAAGCGCCGCCGCACCAGCAGCGCCTGCCCCGTCAGCTCGTAGCGGCGCGGCTGGGCGCCGTAGCTCAGCAGCAGGAACAGCGCCACGGCCAGCGCCAGGGCCACCGGCACCAGCAGACCCTCCCAGCGCAAGTTGGCCAGATACGCGAACAGCAGCGGCAGCATCAGCAGGCCGCCCAGGTAGGCCAGGCCGTTGGTGAGCCGCAGCGCGTAGTCGTCTAGCGGCGCCACCTCGAAGCTGGTCGCCACTTTCTGCTCAATGATCGTTTGACGTTCCACCTCAACATTATATACTGAGGAGCAGGCGCTGCTGCCAAGCCCTCTGCGTAATCTGCGTAATCTGTGGATGGTGACCCATGACTCAGCCGCTCCGACTGCTTCCCGTCGAGCCCAGCTACCTCGCCTGGCGCAGCCACCGCATCGCCCACTACCGCGCCGGCTCAGGCCGCCCGCTCCTGCTCGTCCACAGCATCAACGCCGCCGCCTCTGCCTTCGAGATGCGTGGCCCTTTTGCTGGCCTGCGCGACACCTACACCGTTCACGCCCTCGACCTACTCGGCTACGGCAACAGCGACCGGCCCGCTCGCCAACACAGCGCCGACGATTACATCGACCAGCTGCTCAGCGCACTCACGGCCATCAGCGAACCCACCACGCTTGTCGCCAGTTCCCTCAGCGCTGCCTATGCGATCATCGCCGCAGCCCGCCACCCCGAGCTAGTGCATAGCCTCGTGCTGATCTGCCCGACGGGGATCGAGCGCCTGGCCGATCCGCCGGGGCCTGTGGCATGGGCCGTCTACAAAGCGCTGCTCAGCCCTTTTGGCCGCTCCGCCTACCGTGGCCTCACCAGCCGCCGGGGCACGCGGCTCTTCCTGGCACAACAGGCCTACCACGATCCGCACGCCATCACCGACGACGTGCTGGACGGTTTTTACAGCGCCTGTCGCCGACCGGGTGCGTACTACGCGCCGATCTGCTTCCTTACCGGGCTGCTCAACTGCGCCGTGCGCATGGCCTTCGCCAGCCTCAGAATGCCCACTCTGATCGTCTGGGGCGCGCAGGCCATCACGACACCTGTGGGCGACGCCCAGGCCTTTCTGGCCGCTAACCCCCATGCCCGGCTCGAAGTAGTTGATCAAGCCTCGCTGCTAGTGCAGGATGAGCGCCCCGCGCCCTTCAACAGCCTCGTTCGTCGCTTCCTAGCGCCGTAACGCTCGCACCGT
>JAYUYB010000259.1:0-1752 GCA_043752655.1 Chloroflexota bacterium | reverse complement strand
GGCGGCGCCCTCAGCTCCGAGATCGTCGAGGTGCCGCTTTAACTGCTCACGGAGCGCACAATGCAGTGGCCCACCTACACGCACGAGCGCAACTTCGGCTGCCGGGCGACGGAGTACGTTTACCGTGGCCTGCGCACTGTCACCCTAGAGAACGAGCTGATCCGCGTGACGGTGCTGGCAGACAAGGGCAGCGACATCATCGAGTTTCTGCATAAGCCCAGCGACACCGACTTTATGTGGCGCTCGCCGCTCGGCGTGCGCAACCCGGCCACCTTCGTGCCCACCGCCCCGCGGCCCGAGGGCGCATTTCTCGACTACTACCACGGCGGCTGGCAGGAGTGCCTGCCGACCGGCGGCAACGCGGCGCGCTACGCCGGCACGAGCTTCGGCCCCCACGGCGAGCTCTGCCTCATCCCCTGGGCCTACGATCTGCTGGAGGATGAGCCGGAGCGGGTGACGCTGCGGCTGCGCGTGCGCACCTACCGCACGCCACTCTTTGTCGAGAAGCGCCTGACCCTCACGGGTGGCCAGCCCGTGTTGCAGATCACCGAGCGGCTCGTGAACGAGGGCCGCGAGCCGGTCGATCTGATGTGGGGGCACCACCCCGCCTTCGGGCCGCCTTTTCTGGACGAGAGCTGCGTCGTCGATCTGCCGGGCGCGCGGGTGCGCGCCACCGACGCGCTGCCCACCCACCGCTACCGCCCCGGCGCGGGCTACCTGTGGCCCCACGTGCCTGGCCACAACGGTGAGCTGATCGACATTAGCAGGATCCCGCCGCCCGAGACGCGCACCCACGACACGCTCTTCCTGACAGACCTCGCGACCGGCTGGTACGCCATCACCAACACGCGCCGCGCGGTCGGCTTCGGCATGGCATGGCCGGTCGAGCTCTTCGGCGCGCTCTGGTTCTGGCAGGTGTACGGCGGCGCCTTCGGGTCGCCCTGGTTTGGGCGCACCTACAATATCGCGCTGGAGCCGTGGACCACGCCGCACACCACGATCGAGGAGGCCATCGCGCTGGGCACCAGCCGACGGCTGGCGCCGGGCGAGGTTCTAGAGGCCGAGCTCTGCGCCGTGGCCTACGCGGGGCTGCGCCGCGTTAGCGCGATCTCGCGTGCCGGCGATGTGACGGGCGTTTAGCTGGAGGGTCCGATGCCCTACGATCTGATGCTGGAGAGCGGCGCGTACCTTAGGAGGATGCCAGGATGCTGATCGGGTACGTCAGCGACGAGCGCTACGTGGCACTCTGCGACGTGGCGGTGGAGTTCGAGCGCGACGGCCGCAGCGTCGTAGTGACACGCTCGACGCCGCGCGGCGGGATCTACGCCGAGCTCGCGCCGGGGTCCTATCGTGCGACGCTGATCAAGCCAGGCTACGGGGCGAAGGTGGTCGAGCTTGTGGCCGTCCCAGCTGCGCCCTTCCAGTTCCGCCTGCTCACCGACCGTCTGCTGGGCTACATGTGGCCGCGTTGGGTGCGCTCCGGCGAGCGAGCTGAGTTCCGCGTCCACTCGGTGGCGCCCTACCGCCTGAGCCTCTGGCGCTACGGGCACGAGCAGGAGTTTGTTCGCATCCTGGGCTGGTTTGACGAGCACGGCCCCCTTGCCACCATGCAGGTCACGCCCAACGGCGACTATACGCAGACTGGAGTCCAGTGGAACCGGCGCGGCTATGGAAGCAGCCCGCATCATACGCAGCTCGCCGAGGCTCCAACTCGCTCGGGGCTCTATTACCTCCACGCCGAGAACGAGCGCG
>JAYUYB010000258.1:0-4667 GCA_043752655.1 Chloroflexota bacterium | reverse complement strand
GCCCGAGCCCTTTGGACCACGAAGGCGCGAACGGGTGCGAACCATCGCGAAGTCGGCCACCCGTGCGCGGCTTCGGGTTCGCGCCGTTCGCGCCATTTTGCACCGTTCGTGGTCCAGACCTTCGCGCGGTTCGTGGTCCAGACCTTCGCGCCGTCCGCGGTCCAGACGGTCATGCCCTGTCCCCTACAATCTGCTAGAATGGCGCGGCAAGTGCGAAGGAGCCACGCCGCGATGACCCGTACACGGGCGACCGGCGCCAGCCTGATCGCCCTGGTCGCGGTGCTCGCGGCGGCCCTCACGGCGGCCGCGCTGCTCACACCGCGCCCGTGGGCGCTGCGGGTGGGCGCGCCGGGAGACGCCTACTTTCTCACCAATACGTTCCCGCCCGAGCAAGGAGCGCAGCCGCTGCGCTGGACGCTCGAGTCCTCAGAGCTGCGGCTCTACGGGGCCTACGCTGGGCCAGCGGCGCTGGAGCTGCGGCTCTACAGCGACGCTGCGGGCGCCGCCGGCCGCCCCTGGCCGCTAGAGCTGCGGGCCGAGGCGGGCACGCTGGCGGCCTTTGAGGCGGCGCCGGGGTGGCGGCGCTATCTCGTGGCGCTGCCTGCCGGGGCCACTGCGGCGCCAATCACACTCACGTCGCCCACGTTTACCCCTGGCGCTGGCGATGCGCGAGCGCTCGGTGTGGCGCTGAGCGCCCTGCACGTGACGCCCCTGGCGGGCGAGGCGCCCCTTGCCTACGCCCTGGCGCGTGGCCTGTGGCTCGGCTGCGTGCTTGCCCTGGCTGGCGCGGCGGTCTGGCTGCTCGACGCGTGGAGCCTCGGGTTGGCAGGCGTACCTGGGCGACCCTGGCGCGCTCTGGCGCTTACGGGCGGGCTCGCGGCAGCCCTTGTGGCGTGGTGCTGGCTTAGCCCGTCCTCGCTGGCCTGGGCGCTGCCGACGCGCTGGTGGGCCGTGGTGGCCGGGCTTGTGTGCGTGCTTGTGGGAACCGTTTGGAGCACGAAGGGTGCGAACGTTTGGAGCACGAAGGGCGCGAAGCGGGCGAAGGGCGCGAACGCGAAGGTGCGAAGGCGCGAAGGTGTACTGGTGCTGGTGCCTCTGGGCCTGCTGGCGCTGGCCCACGCTGCGCTGTTTGCGCCGCTGCCCGTGCTCTGGCGGCACGTGGCGGCGCTCGCGATCTTGCTGGCGCCGGGGGCGCTGGCGGCGCTCGCGCTGCTGTGGGACGAGGCCGATCCGGCGGAGCGCGTCTTTGTTGGCGCGGCGGGCGCCCTTGGCGTGGCCTCACTGCTTGTGCTGGCGATCCACGCGCTGCCAGGCGCCCCGCCGGCCTGGGCGCTGCTGCTGGCGGCCAACGGGCTGAGCGCCGCCGGGCTCTGGGCGCTCTGGACGCGGCGGGGCGCGCAGGCGGCGGCGCACCCAGCGCGCCCCCACCGCTGGCTGGCGCTGCCCTTGCTGCTTGGCGCTGCCCTGCGCCTGTGGGGGCTTGGCGTGAGCCAGTTTCAGGGCGACGAGGCCTACGCGCTGCTGCTTGCCAGGGGCGTGCTGCACGGGCAGGCCGATGTGCTGCTTGTGCATATGAAGGGCCCCGTGGAGGCGCTGCTGCCCGCTGGGCCGCTGATCCTGACTGGCACGATCGCCGAGGCGTCCGCGCGCCTGCCCTTCGCCCTCGCTGGCCTCGCGCTGATCATCGGCGCCTGGTGCCTGGCGGGCCGCCTGCTTGGCGGGCGCGCGGGCAATCTCGTGGGCTTCGTGGCGGCGCTGGCCGTGGCGAGCGACGGCCTGCTGGTGGCCTTCGGGCGCATCGTGCAGTATCAGACGGTCGTGCTGCTCATGGCGGCAGCGGCGCTCTGGCTCTGCTGGCGCTTCGCTGAGGGCGCACCCGTGTGGCGCACGCTGCCGGCGGCGGCCCTCTGCGCGGCCGTGGCGCTGCTTTCCCACTACGATGGGATCTACGTGACGCCCGCCCTCGCCTGGCTCGTGCTTGTCGGTGGGCGGCGTCGAGGCTGGCGCGCGCGCCAGTGGGCAGCAGCGCTGGCCGCGCCCATCGCGCTCGGCCTGGCACTTACCCTCAGCTTCTATGTGCCGTTCGTGCTCCACGAGCACTTCGGGCGCACCCTGAGCCATCTGGAGACGCGCAGCGGCCAGGGCGGCGCGCTGATGGTCTACAACAACCTGCCTGGCTACGCTGCGCTGCTGAGCGTCTATGCCACCACGTATGTCGCCGCGTTTGCTAGCCTGGCCCTGCTTGGCACGCTGGCCGCGCTGCTAGCACGCTATCTTCGCCCCGCCGCGCTCGGGCGCTGGCTGGCAGCGTTGCTTATCGGGGGCGCGCTGCTGGCCCTGCTCGCGCCGTCGGCTCTGGCGCTCGGCCCCGACAGCAGCCTCGCCGCGCTGCTTGTTGCGCCGCCACTGCTGGCGCTTGCCGTTGCCCCATGGCTGCCGAGCGGCCTGCGCGCGCTTGTGCTCTGGCTCAGCGCTGCGCTGCTCGCCCACGCCTTCCTGCTGGCCGACCCGCGCACCCACTTCTATACGGCCCATCTCCCTGGCTGGCTCCTGGTGGGCTGGGGCCTGGCGCAGCTCTGGGATGCGGGCGCCGCCCAGCGCGCAGTGCTGCGCGGCGCCCTCGTCGCCATCGGCGCCGCCGCGCTCACCCTGGGCCTGGCCTACACCGGCATGGTCTTTCTGCGCCCCTGGCCCGAGTACGAGCGCGCCTACCCGGCCACGCTGCTGCCGCTCTTCACGCCGCCAACCGGCGAGGTTTTGCCCGACGATGGCATTTTCG
Source organism: Chloroflexota bacterium (assembly GCA_043752655.1). GTDB lineage: Bacteria > Chloroflexota > Chloroflexia > Chloroflexales > Chloroflexaceae > OHK40. The sequence continues at coordinate 1,888 of JAYUYB010000258.1, read as the reverse complement.
GCTTCCCTGCCCGCGATGGCTGGAAGGTGGTGGCGGCGCTCTTCGACCAGGGCGTGCTGCGCGGCTCGATCGACAGCAACCAGGAGCTCTTTACGTCCGGCTGGTATCTGCGCGGCCAGTTTAAGTGCCAGCGCGACCCCGACTACTTCCTGACGGCCAACGGCGTGACGCCGCTCTACATCCCGCCCGGCTACAGCCTTTTTGGCAGCGTGAGCGTCGATGGCGTGCGCGCCCTGGAGATCTACAGCCGCGCGCCAGTCGCCGGGCCGCCCCAGCGCTTCGACGCCGCCGACTACAGCGCCGCCTTCGACGCGGCACCCGTGCCGGACTTTCCGCTGCGGCGCCTGCTGAGCGGGGTGGTGCCCCAGATGCGCGTGGAGGCAGCCTGGGCTGGGAACTTCGCGCTGCGCGGCTTCGATCTCGACCGGGCAACCCTCGGGCCGGACGATCCCGCCTTTCTCACGCTCTATTGGCGCGCTGGGCAAGCTTTGCCAGCCACGCTTGCGCCTGCTGTCGTGATCCACGACGCGACGGGGCGCAGTGTTGGCGAGGCGGCGCCGTTCTGCGGTGGCATGCCGCCCTCGGCGTGGCAGCGAACCTACGTGAACGATACCCCGTTCAAGCTTACAGCCGCTGCGCTGCCCCCAGGCCAGTACACGCTGCTCGCCGGGGTGCGCAACACAGCGACCGGCGCGTGGCAGCCCCTCGCCGATGGCCAGGCTCTTCAGCCGCTCACCACCATTACGATTTTGCCGTAGCAAGGGGACAGGGGACAGGGGCCGGTCCCCGCATCCGTTTGCTGTCAGGGCACTCTGGTAAGCGCAGTGAGCTATGCTGAGAGGAGTTTCGGTTGCCCGATCGCCGCGTAACGGAGCGAGCACGACCATGAGCGATGACGTTGATCTCACGGACGCGGGCGCTTTTGCGCGCCTGCTCGATGACCTGCCCCTCTCGCTGATGGTCTATCGCCTGGACGGGACACTCTGGGCCATGAACCAGCGCGCCGAGGCGTTCTGGTCTGTTGACCGCGCGGAGATTGTGGGGCGCTTCAACGTGCTGGAGGATGCGCAGAGCGTGGCCCAGAGCAGCCGTGAGCGCTTCGCGCAGGCGCTCGCTGGCGAGCTGATCCTCACCCCACCGCAGCGCTACGATACCAGCCAGGTTGCTGTGGAGCGCCGTGGCGAGCAGCAGCTCTGGTTTCGGGCGCGCATGTTCGCGCTGCGTGGCCCCGACGGCGCCGCAAGCCATGTGGCGATTCTCCACGAAAACGTTACCGAGGAGGTCGAGGCGGCCCAGCGTATGGAGACAGCGCAGGTGCAGATCACGCAGCAGCGCGCCGCGATCGACGCCCTGGCCAGCCCGATCATCCAGGTCTGGGAAGGCATCCTCACCGTGCCGCTTGTGGGCGCCATCGATGCGCGGCGGGCCATGAGTGTCACCGAGGCGCTACTTGAGGCGATTGTGACCTATCAGGCCGACATCGTGATTCTTGACATTACCGGCGTGCCAGTGGTAGACACCCAGGTGGCCAGCGCGATGCTCCAGACCGCGCGGGCCGTGCGGCTGCTTGGCAGCCAGCCCGTGCTGGTTGGGGTGAGCGTCGAGATCGCCCAGACCCTTGTGCAGCTCGGGGTCGACCTTGAGCAGATCATCACCCTGGCCAACCTCAAAGCTGGCATCGCCTGGGCCTTCGAGCAGCAGGGCCTCGAGGTGCGCGCAAAGCGTCGAGCCTGACGGTGGACGGTGGACGGTGGCGCGGCTATCGGCTAGCTCCCATACGCCAGCGCCGCCAGCTGCGTGTGGGCCTCCTCGGGGGTGAGCCCGCCGTGCGAGCCCAGGAAGCGCACCGGGAAGCGCTTGTCGTCCCACCAGACCGTCTCGCCCGCGT
>JAYUYB010000257.1:0-1754 GCA_043752655.1 Chloroflexota bacterium | reverse complement strand
ATAGCCGATAGCCGATAGCCGATAGCCGATAGCCGATAGCCGATAGCCGATAGCCGATAGCCGATAGCCGATAGCCAGAGTAAGGCGAAGCATGCACGCAGCGCGCACGCTTCGGCCCAACGGGAGACTTATCACATGGAGATCACAGTCCAAACCGGTAACGTTCTAACCGCGACAGCCGAGCTCGCAGTGCTCGCCTGCCTCGAGGATGCTGAGCTGCCAGCCGATGTGGCGGGCCTGCTCGAGGCCGCCGACTTTCGCGGCCGCGCCAAGCAGACGCTGCTGCTCTACCCGCGCGGCGCGGTCGCCCCACGCCGCCTGCTGCTGCTCGGGCTCGGCAAGGGCGAGAAGCTGACTGCCGAGACGATTCGGCAGGCAGGCGCCATCGCCGAACAGCAGGCGCAGGCGCTCCAGGTCGCAGCCTTTACGATCGGCGTCAATGAAGCGCTGCCCCTAGACCCTGAGCTGGTGGCCCAGGCCTTCGCCGAGGGCGTCGAGCTTGGCGCCTATCGCTACGACCGTTACCGCACGGGGCTGAGCGCCGAGCAGCGCTTTGCTGTGGAGCGCGTGACGGTGTTCACCAACGGGAGCGAGGAGGAGATCCGCACCGGCATCGCTGCCGGGCAGGTGATCGCGCGCGGCGCAGCCTTCGCCCGCGATCTTGTCAACGCGCCCGGCGGCGTGCTCACCCCGGTCGCGTTCGGCGACGAAGCCGTGGCCCTGGGCAAGCGCGTGGGCCTTAACGTGACGGTGCTGGACAAAGCCCAGATGATCGAGCAGGGCTTCGGCGGCGTCATCGCCGTCGGGCAGGGCTCCGTCAACGATCCGACCTTCATCGTGATGGAGCACGGCGCGGCGAGCGAGGGCAAGCCGACGATCTGCCTGGTGGGCAAGGGGCTTACGTTTGACTCCGGCGGCCTCTCGCTGAAGCCGGGCGACGCGATGATGACGATGAAGTCGGACATGGGCGGCGGCGCCGCCGTGTTTGGCGCCATGCAGGCCGTGGCCGAGCTGAAGCTGCCGCTGCATGTGGTGGGGATCGTGCCCTCCGCTGAGAACATGCCGGGCGCCAACGCCTTCCGCCCCGACGACGTGGTGACCACGCTGAGCGGCAAGACGATCGAGGTGCTCAACACCGACGCCGAGGGCCGCGTCATTCTGGCCGACGGGCTGTTCTACGCGCAGCGCTACAAGCCCGCCGCGATCGTCGAGCTCTCGACGCTGACGGGCGCGGTCATCATCGCCCTTGGCGCCCACGCCATCGGCATGATGGGCACGAACCAGGAGCTCGCCGACAAGCTGAGCCGGGCCGGCGAGACGAGCGGCGAGCGGGTGTGGCAGCTGCCGCTCTGGGACGAGTACCACGAGATGATCAAGAGCAAGATCGCCGATGTCAAGAACATTGGTGGGCGGGCGGCCGGCTCGATCACGGCCGGGGCCTTCCTGGCCACGTTTGTCGGCGACTACCCGTTTGTCCACCTGGACATCGCAGGCACGGCCTTCGCCGATACGCCGATCAAGCCGTACAACGCGCCGGGCGGCACGGGCGTGGGGGTTCGGCTGGTGACGGAGTTCCTGCGGAATTACGCGGCCTCGTAGGGCGCGCTCTAGCGCGCCGCCACACGGTGTTAGCTATCATGGTTGCTTGGACAGTGTTAGGACTTACGCAGTTGCCCGCTTGTAGGCCATTCCTGCCTGCGGGAAGCCACGTAGCACTGCGCTTGGGTCCGTCAGAAACGGTTGGATGGCAGGCC
>JAYUYB010000256.1:0-4678 GCA_043752655.1 Chloroflexota bacterium | reverse complement strand
ACCTCATCTTGCCAGCTTGCGCTGCCGGAATTGGCACCGCGATTAGCGGTTGCCGGGGCTTCGTTGGGCCGGTCCCTCCACCCCTCTGGATGAGCAATATGTAGTTATAGCATTAAGTATAGCATGGAGCCTGCGCGGGTGTCAATTTTGGTGCGCCGCGCTAAGGCCGCCCTACCAGCTTGCGCAGCTCCATCAGCCAGAGCACGCTGCTCGCCACGCCCACGCAGATCAGCCAATCCTGCGGCACCAGCGCTGTGGTGTTAAACGCCTGCTGTAAGAAGGGCGTGTAGACCACGGCCGCCTGAAGCGCGAGCGACAGCCCCACCGCCAGCCAGAGCCAGAGGTTGCTCCCCAGGCGCCGCAGTGCGCTGCGCTCGTCGGAGCGGGCGTTGAAGACGTTAAAGAGCTGGAAGCAGACCAGCGTGGTGAAGGCCATGGTCTGGGCGTAGCGCAGGCTGCCGTCGCCGGGCAGTAGCCCGCCTGGCAGCGCCCAATCCATCACGCCGAGCGTGCCCACCGCCATAATCAGGCCCACGAACACAATGTTGAACCACATACGCCCCGTGATCACGGGGCTACGCGGGTCACGAGGCGGGCGCTCCATCACCGCAGGGTCGGCGGGCTCCAGCCCGAGCGCCAGGGCCGGCCCCGAGTCGGTAAGCAGGTTGATCCAGAGCAGCTGCGTGGCCAGCAGCGGCACAACCACCAGCGAGCCCTCCTCGGGCACCAGGCCGAGCACACTTGCCAGCACCACGCCACCGAACATGGTCAGCACCTCGCCGATGTTGGAGGAGAGCAGGTAGCGCAAAAATTTCTGGATGTTCGCGAAAATCGAGCGCCCCTCCTCCACCGCCGCCACGATCGAGGCGAAGTTATCGTCGGTGAGCACCATGTCGGCGGCGCCCTTGCTCACGTCGGTGCCGGTGATGCCCATGGCCACACCGATGTCGGCGGCCTTCAGGGCCGGCGCGTCGTTCACGCCGTCGCCCGTCATGGCCACGACGGCGCCCTCCGCCTTCAAGGCCCGCACGATGCGCAGCTTGTGCTCCGGCGCCACCCGCGCGTACACCGCCGTGGTAGCGACCACGCGCTGCAGCTCCTCGTCGCTCATGTGCTGCAGCTCCTGCCCCGTGCAGGCCTGTGCGCCCGGCTCGCTGATGCCTAGCTCGCCCGCGATGGCCGTCGCGGTGCGTGGGTGGTCCCCGGTGATCATGATCGGCCTGATCCCTGCGGCCTTCGCGGCGCCCACCGCCTCACGCGCCTCGGGCCGGGGCGGGTCGATCATGCCCACCACACCAAGGAAGACAAACTCCTGCTCCTGCTCTTCGCGCAGCTCGCCGCTTACGGCATCGTGGCCCAGCGTGCGGTAGGCCACCCCAAGCGTGCGCAGAGCCTCGCCCGCCAGGCTCTCCACATCAGCCAGGATCGCTTGCCGCCGCTCCGCGCTCAGGGGCCGCACCTCGTCGTTCGCGCCAACGCGCTCGTAGTCGCAGCGGGCGAGCAGGATGTCTGGGGCGCCTTTAGCAAAGACCATCACGCGCTCTTTTTGCTGGTCGGCGTGGGCTGTGCTCATCAGCTTGCGCTCGGAGCTGAACGGCACCTCGCCCACACGTGGGAAGCGATCCCCCAGCTCGGCGTCGCTCAGGCCCACCTTGCGCGCCGCCACCAGCAGCGCGCCCTCGGTCGGATCGCCCTGGATGGCCCAGCCGCCCTGCTCCTCAATCAGGTGGGCGTTGTTCACCAGATCCGCAGCCCGCAGCGTCTTGCGCACCTCGTCGCGCAGGCCGTCGTCGCTCAGGGCCTGCCCATCACGCAGCAGCTCGCCCTCGGGGGCGTAGCCGATACCCGTGAGCTCGGCGCGGCCGCTGGCCGTCACCACAGTGCGCACTGTCATCTCGTTGCGCGTGAGCGTCCCAGTCTTGTCGGAGCAGATCACCGTGGTGGAGCCCAGGGTCTCCACCGCCGAGAGCTTGCGCACGATCACGTTGCGCCGGGCCATGCGCTGCATGCCGAGCGAGAGCACAATCGTGGTGATCGCAGTGAGCCCCTCGGGCACGGCGGCCACGGCCAGGCTCACGCCCAGCAGTAGCACATCCACCAGCTCGCCCAGGCCGCGCACGCCGTCCACTAGCACGATGGTGAGGCTCATCACCACGGCGATCACGACCACCACGATGCCGAGCAGCCGCCCCACGCGCCCGAGCTCGCGCTGCAGCGGGGTCGGCTCCTCTTTGCTGGTCTGGAGCGAGTCGGCGATCTTGCCGATCTCGGTGCGGGCGCCAGTAGCCGTGACCATAGCGCGCCCACGGCCCGAGGCCACAGCGGTGCCGCTAAAAAGCATATTGCTGCGGTCGCCCAGTGGCGCCTCGTGGTCGAGCGGCGCGCTATCCTTGCCCACGCTGGCGCTCTCGCCGGTGAGGGTCGACTCGGCCACGCGCATGGCGATCGACTCGATCACGCGGGCGTCGGCGGGCAGCGTGTCGCCCTCCTCGATCAGCAGCAGGTCGCCCGGCACCAGCTCGGCGGCCACGATCTGCTGCTGTCGCCCGTCGCGCAGCACACGGGCATTGGGCGAGGAGAGGGCGCGCAGCGCGGCAACCGCCTGCTCGGCGCGATTCTCCTGCACAAAGCCGAGCACGCCGTTGAGCAGCACGATCGCAAGGATGGTGAGCGCCTCGAACGGCACGCTCTGATCGCGCTCGATCAGCCAGGCGATGAACGAGATCGCGGTGGCGACGAGCAGCAGGCCGGTGAGCGGGTCGCGGAACTGCGCCAGGAAGCGCAGCCAGGCGGGGGTGGGCGGAACCTCGGGCAGCTCGTTGCGCCCGTGGCGGGCCAGGCGCTCGGCAACGGCGTCGGCGGAGAGCCCAAGGGCGGGGTCGAGCTCCAGATCGGCGAGCAGCTCGGCGACGGGATGCCTGTAGGCAGCGTCGAGATCGACGAGGGCGCGCTGGGTCATTGGGTCTCCTCAAGCGTCCATGGGCCGGGGAAGCATCGCAGCAGCTCTATGCTACCATGCTACGGAAAGAACGTGGCGGCCACTGGCATAGCCCTTGCTGAGGATCAAGGCACGACGAGGGAACCGTGACGGCGGCCGGCGAGCGCGACCCCCGCTCCGCGTTTGCCGGGCCCTCGTCGCCGCCAAAACCCGTTGGAAGGAGCAGACTGTGACCACCACCAGCACCACGCGGCTAGAGCTTGGCCACCCGGCGCCGAATTTCACGCTGCCCGCCGTTGCTGGCGGCAGCGTCACACGCAGCGCCTACCGCGCCCGCAAGCATCTGGCCCTGATCTTCTTGCCCTTTGTGGATCTGCCGACCCGCGAGTATCTGGAGGATCTGCGCGCGCGCTACGGCGAGGTGCGCGAGGCCGACTCCGAGATCCTTGCGATCGTCACCGACCCCGGCGCCAGCGCCGATGGCCTGCGCGCCGCCCTTGAGCTGCCGTTCCCGCTGCTGCTCGACCCAAACGGCCGCACGGCACTCCGCTTTCTGCCCGATGGCGCCGTAAGCGGCCTGTTCATCCTCGACCGCTACGCCAAGCTGCGCGCCCAGTGGACGCTGCCTACTACCGAGCCGCTCCCGCCAGCCCAGGAGATTATCGACTGGCTGCTCGCCCTCGACATGATGTGCGTGCTGTGAGATTGTCAAGCAGCCTCCCGGAAGCTTATAGCTTCCGGGAGGCTGCCTCAGGATACTCACCCCGGCCGCACGAGCCGCCCGCCCGCGCCAGAGAGCACGCTGCCCTCGCGGGCGATGGTCGCGCCGCGCCTGATCGTTCGCACCACCCGCCCGCGCATGGCCCGGCCCACGTAGGGGCTGAGCCGGTGCTGGTCGCGCAGCTGCTCGCGCCCAAGCGTCCAGACGCGCCCGAGCTCAACCAGAGCCAGGTCTGCGTCGGCGCCAACGTCAAGGCTGCCCTTGCGTGGCGCGAGCCCCAGGCGCTGTGCAGGCGCTGCCGCCGTCAGGCTGGCGATGGCGGCCAGCCCGAGGCCGCGCTCGTGGTGCCCCGCGCTGAGCAGCAGCTCTAGCGTAGACTGCACGCCCGCGATGCCGCCCCAGATCCCGAAGAAGCCCGTGGCGGTCTCGACCTTCATGTCCGCCGGAGCTGGTGAGTGGTCGGAGGCCACCAGATCCACCTCGCCGGCAAGCAACCGCGTCCAGAGCTCGGCTTGCTCAGCTCGTGCGCGCAGCGGCGGGGCGCACTTGGCGGCGGCGCCGATCCGCTCCAGATCGTCCTCTGTTAGCACCAGGTAGTGCGGGCATGTCTCGCAGCTCACGTCCACGCCGCGCGCACGGGCGGCACTGATCAGGGCCACGCCGCGCCCGCTGCTCACATGCACCACGTGGAGCCTACAGCCAGTCTCGGCGGCGAACAGCAGTGCGCGCTGGATCGCCTCCAGCTCGGCCACCACGGGCCGCGAGTCCAGGTAGTCGCGGGCGCTCAGGCGGCCCTGGGCCACGGCGCGGGCTGCGAGGCCACTGGTAAGCGTGTCGCTCTCGGCGTGGACGGCGACGGGCAGGCCGAGGCGAGCGGCGCGGGCCATGCCCTCGAAGAGCGTCAGGTCGTCGGCGGCGGCGAACTCGGGCGTGCCGCTGCCCGACATAAACGCCTTGAAACCGACCACACCGCGCTCGGCCAGCTCGTCGAGGCGCTCAAGCTCGCCGGGCACAAGGCC
>JAYUYB010000255.1:0-4688 GCA_043752655.1 Chloroflexota bacterium | reverse complement strand
CTGAGCGCACCCACAGCTGGCGGTGCTCCATCAGAAACTCGACCCCATGCTCCTTTGGTGAGATGGGGTAGTCTGGGCTCTGGCCGATGATCTCGACTTCCTGAACCTCTAGCTCGAAGCCACCGGCTGCCCGCTCGTCGGCACGGACCGTGCCTGTTACCCGGCAAGAAGTCTCCTGGGTCAGCGCCTGGGCTTGCGCAAAAGTCGTCTCGCTCACATTCTTTTTGAAGACGACACACTGCAACGTGCCGCTGCCGTCACGCAGCATAATAAAGATCAGCTTGCCCTTCTCGGTCTTGTGGTAGACCCACCCGGCCAGAGTTACGCTTGCACCAGCATGGGCGGCGATAGCGGCAATCGTGGTTGTTGGCAGCAGCGACATGGCGCGCTCCTGATCGCTCAATGCGGCTTTCCGGCGTCAGTATGCCACGAGTTACAGGGGTGTGCAAATTGACAGGCCGACACTCTTCAGTCATAATCTGGTAGCTACCCCTAACAAGTTGCCCCACAGGTGCTTTATGGATCTTCAGCGTTGGCGCGATCACCCTGCGGTCAAGCGAGCCCTCACGGAGCTCGCCGACAGTCGTCCTGTGCTCGAGACGGCGATCGCGGTTCAACAGGTGCCGGCACCAACGTTTGATGAGGCCGCGCGCGGCGCCCTCGTCCTCAGTCGCCTGCAGTCGTTTGGGCTGAGCGATACGGGCAGCGATGAGCTTGGCAATGTGTACGGTCGTCGCCCTGGTCGCTCGCGCCGTCCAGCGCTGCTGATCGCCGCGCATCTCGACACCGTATTTCCGCGCGATACCGACTTGCGCGTGCGCTACGAGGGCGACCGCGTCTATGGCCCAGGGCTCGGCGATAATAGCACCGGTGTAGCTGGCATGCTCCATCTTGCCCAGGTTATGCAGCACCACGACCTGCCAAATGAGGGCGATATGTGGTTTGTTGGCAACGTCTGTGAGGAGGGCCTTGGCGACCTGCGCGGTATCCGCGCTACTGTCACACGCCTACGCGACCGCCTCGGGAACGTGATTGCGCTTGAGGGCTGCGACTTCGGCACTTTGCACCATCAGGCGATCGGGGTGCGCCGCTATCGCATCGAGGCTATTGCGCCGGGCGGTCACTCGTGGGGCAACTTCGGCACCCAGAGCGCCATTCACGTGCTGCTGCGGCTTGGGGCGCGCATCGCCGAGTTGAACGTGCCCCGCTCCCCGCGTACCACTTTCAACGTAGGCTTGATCGAGGGCGGGACCTCGGTGAATACGATCGCCGAGCGCGCCAGTATGCTGCTTGATATGCGCTCGGTCAGCGCCTCCACGCTCGCCGACTTGGTCGCTCAGGTAGACCGGCTCGTTGCCACCGCCGCCGCCGAGCACCCCGATGTGCAGGTGCGCGTGCAGACAGTCGGTGATCGCCCCTCCGGCATGATCGCCCGCGATCACCCTCTGGTGCAGATGGCTGTCGCCGCCTACCAGAGCGTCGGCGCCACAGTGAGCTACCAGCAGAGCAGCACCGACGCCAACATCCCCCTCAGCCTCGGCATCCCCGCCGTTTGCGTCGGCCTCACCGACGGCGGCAACGCCCATCGCCACGATGAGTATATCCAGCCCACAAACCTCGGCCGCGGCCTCCAAGCACTCCTGCTGCTCGCCCTGGCTGCTAGCGCGTGAGCCGGTGACCGGGAGACCGGGAGACCGGGAGACCGGGAGACACCTGACAGTAGCGATGGGCTTTCTCCTTGTCTCCTTGTCTCCTTGTCACTACTCCACCCAGCTACCGAGCGCCGCTCTGTACCCACCCTGCCCGTCAGGCTCAAGCTTGATGTAGGTAAGCGACACGGTGTAGTTCTCCTCGTCTGCGATCTCCTGCCAGCTGTAGCCCCGGCCCCGCTCATCCTTGAGGTGCCGGGTCCACGTGCCACTGTTGAAGTAGTAGCCCTGGCTGCCGTCGTAGCGGTCAATCGGGTCGAGGTAGCCGTCCTGCGGGCCGTGTGTGTGGCCCATAATCACCGTTGCGAGTGAAGGGTCGTTCTCCAGCTCCGCGCGGGCCGCCGCCTTGTAGGCGTCTTCCTCGCCGCCCGAGCTGCCGCCCAGCACCACCTCGCCGCCCGCCACCACGCTTACGTCGTCGAGCGTGAGCTGGAGGCTAGCACCGCCCAGCGCGGCCGCGATCTCCACGCCCCCCGCGCCCTGGAGCGCCTGCTCGAACTCCGCGCGGAAGGCGTCGTCTGCCATCTGCGCCTGTAGGTGCGCCCGTAGATCTGGGTCGGCAAGCCCGTCTACGACCTGCTGGGTGGCAAACATGGGCGGCGCCACGCCGTCGGTCAGCTCGTCGGAGCCGCCCAGCAGCGGGGGCAGCCCGCTCGTCAGCAGGAAGCGCGCAACTAGGCCGAGGGCGGTGGCGGTGAAGCGGATGTCGTTGCGCAGCCCCAGCTGGATCACGCGCGGGATGGGCTTGACGTTGTCGATGAACCAGCGCTCCTCCTCCAGCTGGTTGTAGACCTTATCGACAAAGAGCGTGCCCCAGCAGCGCTTGAGCCGCCGCACGCCGAAGCGGTCCATGCCGAAGGGCTGCGTCATCTGGTCGCCAAAACGGTTCGCCTTATCGTGCTCGTGGCCGTGCTCAATATAGACCCGGCCCCGCTCGCCGTCGCCCAGGGTGTAGCTGAACTCCAGCAGCCGCAGGTCGCCCCAGGCGCCCGGCGGGTAGATCGCGTCGAAGACCAGCGCCCAGACATCATCCCAGAGCAGGTCGATGTCGTGGTTCCCAGCGATAATTGTGATCGAGTGGCCATCCATCATAAAGCGGCGCAGCGCTGCGATGACAAGCGGATGCCCCGTGGCGATCTCCGGGCTCTGTCCCAGGATCACGTTTGTGCGGCGGATCGACTCGGCCTCTGTGCAGCCCAGGCTGTCGTCAGGCGAGGCGAGCCCGATCTCCGGCAGGGTCTGACAATACTCAAAAAAGTCGCCGGCGATCACCAGCTCGATCGGCGTGGGCGTGGCGCCGATCTGCGCGAGAAACTGTGCGAAGGCCTCGTCGGCGGTAAAATCCTCCAGCGGGTCCAGCTCCCCGCTCGGCAGCCAGCCGGGGCCAAGATGCAGGTCGCTCACCACGTAGACGACCTTGTCCATATTTGCTCCTTGCAGCGCGCGGATGCGACGGCACGGCCTATGATAGCATGGCCGCTCGCGGGGCGTTTTGTCCGCAGATTGCGCAGATTGCGCAGATTTCCGGCCCATTTTTGTGCTGGCCCTGTGCGGTCCCAATCTGCGCAATCTGCGCAATCTGCGGATAATATTGCGCTAGGAGTCTCTGTGACGGGCGCGTCGTTTGTGAACACGCTTACGCTAGCCGATGGGGTGGCCGGGGCGAGCCAGAGCTGCCTGGCACCAGCGTGCCTTGCCGATGCGTCTGGGCGTGAGCTCGCCGCGCTTGGCATGGGCTACCTGCGCTTCCTGGATCGGCTGCCGCTCCTGAAGCTCGGGGATCTCTCCGGTGTCGGCGCCACCATCGGCCTCTGCTCGCCACGCCCACTGCCGCTCCTGCGCTTCTCCACGCCTTACCTGGCGGCGGCGCGTGGGGGGCGCGAGCTGCGCTATCCTCTTGTCGGTGGCCTCATGCTGCGCAGCCCAGGCGGATGGCTCGCCTTTGGTGTTGCGCCAGAGGGCACTAGGACGCGCCTCTGGATCGATGTCGTCGGGTATGCGCCGCGCCTTGGTCTCGCTACGCTCTATCTGCTCACCCAGGTGCAGCTTCACCGGCTGATCACCACGACCTACCTGCGCCAGGTGTTGCGCGAGCTTCAGGGAGGGGTTGACAAAGTCCTGTCATCCTGATATACATATGTACGTTATTAAACATATGTACGTTAGAGGAGCACGCGATGACCCGCCCAACAACGTTTGAGCTCGCCACCACCGACAAGCTGACCGGCCTGCTCTCCGCTGACTACTTTCGCTACCTCCTGCGCGACGAGCTCCTGCCCGCCGCCCAGCAGCGCGACGAGCCCCTTAGTCTGTTTCTGCTTGATCTCGACGGCTTTATGGAGCTCAACACCCAGCACGGGCGCAGCTGCGGTGACGAAGCGCTGCTCGCCGTGGCCGCCATCCTCCAGGAGCTTGCCCCGCCCTCAGCACTGCTCGTCCGCTACAGCGGCGATGAGTTTGGCGGAGCCCTGCCCGACACCCGCGTGGACGACGCGTTCTCGCTGCTCGAAGAGTTGCGCCGCCGTGTTGCCGCCCTCAGCCTGCCGTGTGCCACTGGCGTCACGCTCACCTGCTCGGTGGGCCTTGCCGGCTTCCCAGGCCACGGACGCCACGAGGCAGAGCTGGTGCGCGAGGCCGACGAGGCGCTCTATCTTGCGAAAGTAAGCGGCCGCAACAAGATCGCCCTGCCACCTTCTGATAGCCGCATGATCACCAAGACAAGCTACTACACCGCAACCCAGCTGGAGCGCCTCTCGCTGCTCGCCAAGGGCCAGCGGCGCAATGAGGCAAGCCTGCTTCGTGAAGCGCTCGACGATGTGTTGAAAAAATACAATGACCGGCTCAAAGCTTGATCTGCGATTGAGCGAGAAGAATTCTGTATCAGGATGGAATCGACGCTCCCTCTCCCGCTCAGGGAGAAGGGGTTGGTGGGGTGAGGGACTAGCAATAGGTCGGAAATCTGTGGCATCTGTGGACAGC
>JAYUYB010000254.1:0-4698 GCA_043752655.1 Chloroflexota bacterium | reverse complement strand
AGCTGCCCGCCCGCTGGCGCGAGCAGCCCCTGGAGGAGGGCCGCGCCGCCGGCCACCTGCCGCAGCTCGCCGACCTGCTCGCCGAGTACTATCGCCGCTACGGCTGGGACGCCAACGGCGACCCGTCGCCCGAGCGCTGCGCCGAGCTTGGCATCCGCGTGTAGGCCCTCACCCCCTCTCCCTGAGCGGGAAAGGGGTTAGGGCATAGCTCACAAGCGTCCGAATACGGCGGCACCCGACGACATCGTCGCCCAGCGGCTGGAAGCGGTGGTGCATCCGGCAACCTTGAATTTGAATCAGGTGGCCCACTTCCACGACCTGGGATTGCGCACAGACGTGGAACCTGCCGGTGATGATGGCCTTCGTGCTGAGCCTGATCTGGCGGCAGATCGGCTCGGTCTGCGAAGCCGTCCGTACGCGCAATCGCGAAGGACGGCTGTGGGCAGACGAGTGGAAGGTGTCGCAACAGGCGCTCGAACAACGCTTCAGCAGCCTGCCTGCCGACCTGTTCAAGTGCGTCTTGGACGAGGTTTTGCCGCTGATGGCCGCGCGTTGGGCTACGCGCCCGCGCCCGCTGCCGCCTGTGTTGCAGTGAGCACGGGATCACTTCACGGCGACGGTGGCCGTGGACGGCTCGACGTTGGACGCCCTGCTGCGCAAAACCGGCCTGCTGCGCGACGGCCAGGGCGGGGTCCTCGCCGGACGAACCGCGGGATTGCTCGATGTGATTAGTCGGCTGCCGCGCCAGGTCTGGTATACGGTATTCAGATCCAGGTCTGGGCCACATGGATCTTGTACGCGGTGCTGGTCGACCCGACCGACGCGGTGGCCGAGGTACTGAACAAGCCCTTTGCGGCGCTGTCGATGGAGATGATCTATCGTGGCTTGTATCATTTCACAGTGGCCCATCATCGGGGCAAGGCACATGACCCGATCCCCTACCTTGCTGCGGATGCCAAAGGGTTGGGCATTCTCAAGCGCGAGCGCAAAAACCGCACGGCAATCACGGATTTGCTCTGCTTGACAATTCCTCCCGACCCTCAGGCGCTGATCGGGGTATACTGATTGCGTTGACACACAGCGGGGCGCTCGCCGCGAGCGCTCCTACCAGCGAGAACAGCCATGAAAAGCTTTGAGAAGCCCGCCGACGCAGAGCTGCGCCAGCAGCTTACGCCGATCCAGTACAAGGTGACGCAGCACGAGGGCACCGAGCCGCCTTTCCAGAACGAGTACTGGGACAACAAGCACGAGGGCCTGTATGTCGATGTTGTCTCCGGCGAGCCACTCTTCAGCTCGCGTGATAAGTACGACTCGGGCACAGGCTGGCCGAGCTTCACGCGCCCCCTGGAGCAGGGCAACGTCGTGACGCGCACCGACCGCAAGCTCTGGGCGGTGCGCAACGAGGTGCGCTCGCGGCAGGGCGACTCGCACCTCGGCCATGTCTTCGACGACGGCCCCGCGCCCACCGGCATGCGCTACTGCATGAACTCGGCGGCGCTGCGCTTCATCCCCGTGGCGGAGCTGGAGCGCGAGGGCTACGCCGAGTATCTGCACCTCTTTCAGTGAGTCGCAGACGGTAGACGGTGGACGGTAGACGGTAGCCCGAACCACCGTCCACCGTCCACCGTCCACCGTCCACCGTGTCCACCGTCCACCGTCCACCGTCTATGGCCTTCCGCCTCCCGTCTGCCCCTGTTCTACCCGCTGCCAGAACGTCGCCATCTGCTCCAGCTCGGCCTCGCTGAACAGGCCGAGAAAGCTGCTGCGTACAAAGGCGACGTGCGCCCGTAGTGCAGTGCGCAGGCGCAGTAGCCCTGCCTCTGTGAGCACCGCGTAGGCGCCACGTCGATCCTCGCTCGCTTCCTCGCGCGTCACCAAGCCCACACGCTCCAGCCGCTCCACCACCCGGCTGATCCCACTGCGCGTGAGCAGGCTGCGGGCCGCCAGATCTTGGATGCGCAGGCGCCGCTGCTCGGCCCACGAGAGCCGCAGTAGCACCTCGAACTCGGCGTGGGTGATCCGCGAGTGCGCCTCAAGATCGGCCTCGATCGCGTGCATCATGCGCCCATGCATGCCAAGCAGCCCACCCCAGGCAGCCTGCTCCAACGGGGTAAAGTCGTCGTCCATGGGCGTCGCCCACTCCTCTCTATAGCTCACTTGACAATGCGTGCTCACGCATATATGATAGCAATTGCGTGAATGCACACGCATCTTGTTAGAGTATAGCACAGCTGCCGCAAGAGCAGCATCAAGGAAGATCTCATGGCGGTGATCCAGATTGTGCGCTTCCGGCTCAACGACGGAGTGGACGCAGGCGAGTTCAAGACAGCTCAACGAGCGCTTCCAGCACGAGGTAGCCCCTACATTGCCAGGCCTGGTGCGGCGCGAGGCCACCTGTGCAGACGATGGCGAGTGGGTGCTGGTGCTGCGCTACACCGACAAGGCGACGGCCACCAAAGCAGGCAGGAACGACACCAGCGAGCTCGCGCACAGCTTTATGTCGCAGATCAACATGAGCAGCATGAGCGCCGGGTTCTACGAGATCGTCAGCGAGTAGATTCTGGTAGGCGATTCTTGGCGGCACGCTCCTTCACGCGGGGCTGCCGCCACTTGCATATGCCCGCACGCTTACAGGCGCTCGCCCAGCAGTACGACACCTAGACAGCCTGACCTTTCAGCGTTCCTCACAGTCCGACGGTCAATATCGGACAGGCGTGTCGTCCCACCGTCCACCGTTCACCGTCCACCATCTACCGTCCACCGTCTACCGTCCAGCGCGCCCGCCGCACCCACTCGTCCCAGGCGGGCCGCCCGGCGGCGCGGGCGAGCAGCCCAGCCACCTGCCCCAGGGCAAGGGCCTGGAGCGCCGCGCTGTCCAGGCCCAAAGCCTGCGCTCGCTCGCGCCCGTAGCCGGCCAGCAGCGCCTCCCAGCAGGGCGCGGGCAGCGCGCGGAAGCGCAGCGTCCACGCGACCCACGCAAGATCCAGGCGCGGGTCGCCCCAGCCGCCAAGCTCCCAGTCGAGCAGCGTGAGGCCCCGGCTACCCCAGAGCAGATTGTGCAGCCCCGCATCGCCGTGGACGAGGCGCGGCGCGCCGGGCCGCCACGCTGGGTGCGCCAGGGCCGCCGCGAAGGGCTCGCGCAGCTCGCCTGGCAGCGGCAGCGCGGCGAGCTGTGCCGCCAGCGCGGCGGCGCGGCGTGCCAGGAGCAGCCCCGCGTCGGCCGCGTCGGGCGGCGGGGCTGCGTCGAGCGCGTGCAGGCGGGCCAGCGTGCGGCCAAGGGCCGTAAGCGGCGCCAGCAGCGCGTCTGGCGGGCCAGCGTAGAGCTGAAGGCCGGGTGTGCCTGGACGCCTGCGCGTTACCAGGAGCGTCCACGCCGCGCCCTCCAGATGGGCCAGCAGGGTTGGGGCGCACACACGGCGGCCGTGCAGAGCTGCGAGCATACGCGCCTCGCGCCGCAGGTCGGCGCGCTTGGCTGGTAGCTCGGCCGCCTTCAGCACGCAGGCCGTGCCGCCCAGACGCGCCAGCATGCTCAGGTTCGAGAAGCCGCCCACCGTCGGCGCAAGCCCGCGCAGCGGCTGATCGGGGAAGGCGGCCTCCAGCATTGCGACAAGCGGGGCGGGGAGCATAAGTAGTACCTTCCCAGAGGCTGCGTACAAGACGCCTCAAGCTTCCGAGAAGGGCGCCTGCCAGCAATGGACTCGTCAAGGCTCACCTTCCCAGAAGCTGAGAAGTCCCCGGGCGCCGCGTGCTACAATGCCCGAGCTTCCGCCTGTCTAGCGTTCCCGAGGCTTTATGCTCGATCAGATCAACCTCAATGTCGCGCTGAGCAAGCACGCGTACCGCGAGGCGCTCCCCGATCTCCAGGCCCGCCTCTTCGACATGGAGCAGGCCGTGCTGGAGGCCCGCGTGCCGGTGGCGATCTGCTTCGAGGGCTGGGCCGGCACGGCCAAGGTGCGCACCATCAGCGTGCTCACCCGCCGCCTCGACCCGCGCGGCCTGCGCGTCTACTCGGTGGCCCCGCCGCGCACCTACGAGCAGCAGTACCCCTGGCTCTACCGCTTCTGGCAAAAGCTCCCAAGCTACGGCCAGATCGCGATCTTCGACCGCTCCTGGTACCGCGAGATGCTGGCCGAGCGCGACCGTGGCGGCGACGCCCAGCGGTGGCGCCAGCGCTGCGAGGACGCCGTGGCCTTCGAGCGGCAGCTCGCCGACGACGGCGCCGTGATCCTGAAGTTCTGGCTGCATATCGCCCGCGCCGAGCAGGGCCGCCGCTTCAAGGCGCTGCTCGCCGACCCGCTCACCGCCTATCAGGTGACAAGCGAGGATCGCCGGCAGTACCGCCACTACAAGGCCTACGCCGCCGCCGTAGAGGATCTGATCGCCCGCACGAGCACGCCCTTTGCTCCCTGGAACGTGATCCCGGCCACCGACAAGTACCACGCCCGCGTCGCCGTGCTCACCACGATCCTTGCCGCCCTGGAGGCCCGCTTCGGCCGGCGCACCCTGGAGCTCGACGAGGAGGCCCAGGCCGAGGGCATGGACAGCGCGGGGGCCGCCTTCCGCCGCCGCAAAGCGGGCGCCTCGGTGCAGCTCGTGGCCTCGCCCGCAGCGCCGCCAGAGCAGGAGCCGCCCGCCGCCCGCCCGCCGCAGATCTTGCCCTCGGTCGATCTCACCCTGCGCACCGACGAGGAAAGCTAC
>JAYUYB010000253.1:0-11087 GCA_043752655.1 Chloroflexota bacterium | reverse complement strand
GTCTCTCTGGCCTCGCCCTCGATCACATTGGTGAAGGACTCGTCGCCAAGCCCAAACACGCGCGCAGCCAGCCAGCTTGCGGTGAAAGTAGGAACGGCTTGCGTGAATGGGATAAGGGCCTCGATCGCGGCCTTGTTGCGCAGGCCACGCAGGCCGAGCCTATCGAGCACGAGCCAGCTCACCGGGGCCGCAAAAATATCTAGCCCAAAATCGAGCAGATCAAGCAGCACCACCAGCGTGAGTGGCACGTAGCGCATCGTGGCAAAAAACCCTGCGTCTGACGGCACATGGAGCCGCCGGATCTGCCGCCAAATCAGAGCTAGGCCGATGCTGGCGATCAGCAGGGCCACGCCCATGGCGACAAGCAGCCAAAATAAGAACTGTCCAATTCCATCAGCCATAGCAGCGCTCCTCCTTGCTCCCCCAGGCTACGACGATTGTCGGCCTATGGGTGTTGCAGTGCGCCAAAGCAAGACCCAGGCCAGGTACGCGCCCAGCGGCACAAGCATTGCCATGGTAAGCGTAGCTAGCTCCAGGGCCGCCCCAAAGGGTGGCTGCGCGTAGTTCAGGGCGGCGAGCGGCGCCACAAGCGGGCCTGTCAGGCTGTAGAGCAGCTGGATAGAAGGATTATCGGGCCGGGCGGCGAGCAGGCGGGCCACGAGCCGTGCCAGTAGCAGGGCCTCGATCGCACCGGCGGCCAGTGCGATGATCAGCGCGAAATTAACCGGAAATTGATGGATCTTTTGCATCAGTTTGTACGTCATATATCTGTGAGCAGAAACACTCAGCCGACTGTCAGCGTCATGTGACTTAAGACCTATGGCAAGGGTAACAGCTGTCTGCTACACTAGTGTGGTGAGCCGACAAGCCACATCCTCCCCAGGTATCACAATAGTCCGACGGCGCAACGAGAGGGCAACGCCGTGATCAACGCTACGACCCACGCGGGCGCAGAGCACGCCCGGAACGAGACAAGCATACCCATTCTTAGGTTCGGCTCGCGCAGCTTCGCGGCCCTGCTTGGGCTAGAGCTTGTGCTGTTTGTAAGCTTGTTGGCATGGGCGCTTTTCACGCTGCTGCCCACTGCAACGCCGCTTGCCGCCACCGCCGAGCTTGTGCCGGTGCAGGCGGCGATCCGCGCCAGAATAAACGGCTCGGTTGACGACCCGCTGGTAACAGTGAGTGCTGCGACCAGCGCGCGCGCGAGCAACTTGCGGGGCTTCAGCCTGAATGGCGCCACCTACTACTATTACGTGGAGGGCGCCGAGAACTACGACCCGTTCAGCCGTGGCGCGGTGGCCCGCGACGCGATCGAAATCTTGCTGCACGACAGCGACGGCCCCCACTCCTTCGTAGTGTACCGGATCTTGTAGCTGGCCATAGAGAGCTCAACTAAGACGAGGGCTCCACGCGGCACATCTCGCCCTGTGGAGCCCTCATTTTTGCAGTCAGGGGCGCCCACAAGGGGCGGCCTTACCGGCGCCGAGGGGCTCGCGTACCCCGCTACGATCTACGGCCCTCTTCCCAGTCGGCCCAATCACGCTCCTCGGCGGCGCGGATCGCCCGACGCTTTGCGGCCCGGCGCGAGAGCGGGATCACCGCCTGGAGCACGGCCAGCAGCGGCTCCTGAAGCTGAGGGTGCGCCTGGAGCGCAGCGTCGATGGCGGCCGCGTCGATGCCGCCGGCGTGCAGCTGCGCCGCGAGCTGCTTCGCCAGCTCCGTATCGTCGGCGATCAGGGCATCAACTAGCTGAACCTCGATGGGCTGATGCGCGTTCATTGGCTCCCTCATGAGCTTCCGGGAAGGCTGCCCTCAACCTTGAGAGTCGTGGCGAACCATCGTCCCGGAAGCTACTCAATCTGTTAGGAGGATGGGGCCGCTGTCGGTGATGGCGAGGGTGTGCTCGAACTGGGCGGAGCGCTTGCCATCGGCGGTGCGCACCGTCCAGCCGTCGCGATCAAGCTTGGTGTCGGCGCTGCCAACGTTGATCATCGGCTCGATCGTGAAGACCATGCCCGCCATGATTCTGCGGCCGGTGCGGGGCTCGCCGTAGTGCAGCACGGTGGGCTCCTCGTGGAGATTGCGACCGAGGCCGTGGCCGGTGTACTCGCGCACTACGGCGAAGCCCTCGCCCTCGGCGTGGCGCTGAATGGCGGCGCCAATGTCGCCAAAGGTGTTGCCAGGGCAGGCCTGCTCGATGCCAAGCATCAGGCAGCGCTGGGCCGTCTCCAGCAGGCGCTGCGTGGTAGCATCCACCTGGCCGACGGCGAAGGTCTCGCAGGCGTCGCCGATCCAGCCATTGAGGCGCAGGCCAATATCGACGCCGATACTATCGCCCTGGCGCAGCCGCTCGCGCTTGCTGGGGATGCCGTGGCAGATCACGTCGTTCACCGACGAGCAGATCGTGCCTGGGAAGGGGGGCGTGCGTGAGGGGCCGTTGCGGCCGCGGGGGACATAGCCTTTGTAGACGGGCTCGGCGCCATGGCTGCGGATAAAATCCTCAGCGATCGCATCGAGCTCGCCGGTGCTGATGCCGAGCTGAATATGCGCGCGCAGCAGCTCGAACGTTGCGCGAACCAGGCGGCCCGACTCGCGCAGCAGCTCGATCTGGCGCGGGCTTTTAAGTGTTATTGGCATGCTACTGTCTCATAATCTTAGAGCTATACGCTGCGTACAGCGCCCACAGTATACCTCAAAACCCCGCGTGATTCGGTGTTGGGAGCGCGGCGTATGGTTTCGGGCGCTCCCGTTGCCTGGCGGCTGAAAACGCGGCTACGGTGTAGCAAAGCCCGCCTACGCGGGCTGGTGCGGCCGTACCCTTGTGGCCTTGTCGCCGTTGCGGGCGCCAGGATTGTCTCTCGACGGGTGCGGCTGCGGCGCGTACGATCAGCATATGACAGACAGAACAATTGTATCGACAGCGCCTGCCTGGCGGGCGGAGCTGCGGGCAGGCTACGTGGCGATGCTGCCCCTCTGGCTGGGGGCGGCGCCCTTCGGCGTGATCTACGCGGTGAGCGCGCTGGCGGCAGGGCTCTCGCCCGCTCAGACCCTAGCCATGTCGCTGCTGGTCTTCGCAGGCGCCTCGCAGTTTACGGCTGTGGGCATGCTGGCAGCTGGGGCCGGGCCGCTAGCGGTAGCTGTCACCACGCTGATCCTGAACGCGCGCCACCTGCTGATGGCGGCCTCGCTTGCGCCGCACCTGCGCGGGCTTGGCCCCTGGGGCCGCCTGCTGCTGGCCGCGCAGCTTACCGACGAGTCGTACGCCGTAGGCATTGGCCGCTACATCGAGGGTCGTGGCACGCCTGCCTTTCTGGCCGGCTGCAACCTGAGCCTCTACACGGTGTGGCCCCTGAGCACGATGGTGGGAATCCTGCTTGGCAGTGCCATCCCCGACCCGGCGGCCTACGGGCTCGACCTAGTCTTTCCACTTACCTTTGTGGGGCTGCTAGTGCCACTGCTCAAGGAGCGCGTCAACCGCCCCGTTGCCGTAGTGGCGGGCGTGCTCACTGTGGGGGGCGCGCTGTTGCTGCCGGGCAGCTGGTATGTGCTGCTGGCGGGGGTGGGGGCGAGCGGGGTGGGGGCGTGGATTGGGGGGCGTTTGGAGCACGAGGGGCGCACAAGATTTGCGAACAGCACGAACGCGAAGGGCGCGAATAGTGCGAACGTAAAGGTTGCCGGGGACGACCCGACGCCAGGCGGTGCGCCATGATGATCTGGCTGACGATTGTTGGCATGGCGGCGGTGACGCTGGCCACGCGCGCCTTGCCGCTGCTGGTGATGCGCGGCGAGCTGCCGCCCTGGCTGACGCGCTGGCTGAGCTTTGTGCCGGTGGCTGTGTTTACCGCCCTGGCTCTGCGCCCGCTCGTGGTGAGCGGCGGCCCCGACCCGCGCCTCGCCTTGGGTGCGCCGCTGCTGGCCGGCCTTGTTGGCGCCCTCGCCGCGTGGCGCACGGGCAGCGTGTTCGGCACCATCGCCATCGGCATGGCGGCATACTGGTTGCTACGGCTGGCGGGAGTCTGAAGGAGCACGCTGTGAGCTACACGCTTCCGCCCGACCTGCGCCATGAAACAGTGCGCGTCAACGGGATCAGCATGCACTACGTGACGGCGGGCAGCGGCCCGCTGCTGCTGCTGCTGCATGGCTTCCCCGACTTCTGGTACTCGTGGCGCCATCAGCTTGCACCCCTGGCGAAGCAGTTTACCGTGGTTGCGCCAGACCAGCGCGGCTACAACGAGACAGAGAAGCCGGGCTGGGGCTACAGCGTGGATGTGCTTGTAGCCGATGTGGTGGAGCTGATCGCGGCTCTGGGCCACGAGCGGGCGCTGCTGGTAGGCCACGACTGGGGCGGCGCGGTGGCCTGGGCCACGGCGATCGCGCGGCCGCAGCGCGTGGAGCGCCTTGCGGTGCTCAATATCCCACACCCAGCCCGCTTTGTTGAGCAGCTGCGGCGCAGCCCGCGCCAGCTGTTGCGCAGCGCCTACATGGGGTTCTTTGCGCTGCCGACGCTGCCAGAGCTGGCTCTGAGCGCCAACAACTACGCGGCGATCGAGCGCGCGCTGCGGCGCGATCTGGGTGCTGCGATCAGCGACGAGGAGATCGCGGCGTATAAAGCGGCGATCAGCACGCCGGGTGCGCTCACGGCGGGCCTGAACTGGTATCGTGCAGCGGCAAGCCGAGGACCTCGCGGCATCTTCGCCGACGCGCAGACCGTGTGTACGCGCCCAACGCTGCTGCTTTGGGGCGACCGCGACGCTTATCTCGGCCCCGAGCTGTTCCGGGGCAACGAGCGCTTCGCGCCCGATCTGACCACGCTGCACGTGCCTGGCGCGGGGCACTGGGTGCAGCAGTGGGCGCCCGAGCTGGTGACGCGCGAGCTGCTGGCCTTTTTCAGCGGGGGTGCTACCAGCGGCCCGGATCGGCTACAATAGCCACGAGCTAACCAGCTGGAGGAGCGGCCCCATGAACTTTCTTGCCAACCCGGTGCTGGCCCGCGAGCTGCGCGGGCGCATTCGCGGCAACCGCGCCCTGATCATCCTCGTGATCTACCTCACAATCACGGCCGCCATCACCCTGCTCGTCTACGCAGCCACCGCCAGCTCCTTCTCCAATGGCATTAACGACCCGGAGGCGGGGCGCGGGATCGGCAAGGCGATCTTTATTACGGTGATGACCGCCACGCTAATCCAGGTCTGTGTGATCACGCCCTCGCTGACCGCAGGCACGATCTCCGGCGAGAAGGAGCGGCAGACCTACGATCTGCTGATCACCACGCTGCTCTCGCCGCTGGAGATCGCCCTGGGCAAGCTCGCCTCGGCCCTGGCCTTCGCCATGCTGCTCATCCTGGCCTCGCTGCCCCTGGCGGGCCTGGCCTTCCTGTTTGGCGGCGTGAGCGGCACCGAGCTGCTGATCGGCGTGCTGGGCCTGGTTGTCACGGCGATCTGCTACGCCACCGTGGGCCTGTTCTGGTCTACCGTGATGCGAACGACGCTCGCGGCGACGGTAATGGCGCAGGGCAGCGTGATTCTGGTGCTGCTGATCATCCCGTTTCTGTTCGTGATTATCTCGCTGCTCACGAACGCCTTCAACGGGCCGGCGGACGCTTTTCAGGCCTATGCGCTGGGGCTACTGCTCTGCGCGCACCCGTTTATCGCCCTGGGCCTTACCGCAACCTCGCTCGCCGAGGGCGATAGCCCCTTTTTGATCGACCTCCCATCCGATCTTGGCCAGCTGCCCGCGCCCTCGCCCTGGATCGTCTACATTGTGCTCTCCAGCATCGCCACAGTGATCCTGCTCGGGCTGGCCGTGCGCATGATCCGACCCGTGCAGGAGGAAGGTCGGCGCAGCAAGAAGCGACTGCCCAAGGGCGAGCAACCGCAAGTGTAATCTACAGATGACACAGATTTTAGCCCAATTGACCGGGCCAAACATGGGTCGGAAATCCGTGCAATCTGTGGATAAGTGTCATAAAACGGTCTACGGCACGCCCACAAGCTCGACGGCGTCGATCTCGGCCCAGTTGGCGCCGCTGCGCTGATCCAGAGTGAGGCGCACTCCCACGATGCGCGTGAGGGTCTGATCGAAACTCACGCTGAGCACGGCGGGGCACGGCTCGGTTAGCGCCGGTGTAGCGCTGTAGACGGTGGCTGTGGCGCCGCGCTCGTCGATCAGCTCGACCTTGCTGACGAAGCCGGGGTTGTAGCTCTGGTGAATGTTCACGCCCACCGCAAAGACTGGCGCGCGGAAGCGTAGCTCCAGCTGCTCCAGGCCGTTCGGGTCGGCGGAGGCCCAGGCGTCGGGGCTGTCCTGGCAGGTAGGCACGTTGGGCGAACCGGTGGCGCCTGCTGGCTCGTAGTCCGGGGCGTAGAAGCTGCTGGCGCTGGCCTTGGTGGCCCACTGGCGCACAAGGTCGGCGGCGGGCGGGGTTGGCGCCGCTGTGGCCTCCGGCGCGGCGGCCTGGGCGGTCGCGGCGGCGGACTGATCCAGGCGCAGGCGCAGGGCGGTGACGGCGCTGTACTCGCCGCTGTTGTCGCTGAGCCAGACCACGCCACCCGGCCCGGCGGCGATGCCGTTGGGCAGGCTAAACTCGCCGGGGGCGGGGGTGCTGCCGGGCGCGACGGTGGCGCCGCCGCTGGCGATGATCTGGCCGTTGGGGGCCAGCTTGAGGGCGCCAGAGGCGTAGGTGGCAACGTAGATATTGCCCTGCTGGTCGAGGTCGATCGCACCAGCGGCGAGGCGCTGCGGGTTGGCCGGGTCGCCGAAGCGGGCGAGCTCGCTGCCATCGGCGCCGAGCTTCACGACCGAGCCTGCGAAGCTCTCGGCAAGGTAGATCGTGCCCGCCTCGTCCACAGCCAGATCGGCGGGCGCCAAGTCGGCGGGGATTGCGATGCGGGCGAGCAGGCGGCCGTCTTGGCTGAAGCGCATTACGCTGCTCACCACGCGACCGCTCTCAGGGCCGGGGCGGGTGTCGAGCGTGTAGACGGCGCCATCGGGGCCGACGGCGATGCGCTGCGGCGAGGAGAGCCCAAACTGCGTGGGGCCATCGCCGGCGGAGCCCCAGCGGCTCACGAAGCTGCCATCGGCGCGGAAGCGAGCCACGGCGTTGCGGCCATAGTCGGCCACGAAGAGATCGCCACTGGGGGCGCGGGCCACGTCGTAGGCATCGAGCAGCTCGGCGCCGCCGAACGTGCCGATCAGCTTGCCGTCGGGGGCGAAGGCCCAGACGCCGCGGCTGCTCTCGGCGAGGTAGAGCGTGCCATCGGGGGCCACGGTGAGGCCGCGCGCCGAGACGAAGCGGCTCTGCGGTGGCCCGGAGCTGCCGCCGAGGCGCAGCACAAATCCGGGCGGGCCTGCGTCTATAAGCAAAGGCTGGGCTGCGCTGTCGGCGGGCGGAGGCGTGGGCGCGGGCGGGGCGAAGAAGCGCATACTGCCGAGGATGGCGGCGTAGGTGGCGGCCTGGTCAGACCAGGCCGCCGGGGTGGCCTGGCCGAGCACGCGCACGGCGCTGTTGGGCGAGAGAATGACGCTGAGGCGACCGGCCCCACCTGGCGCGGCAAGGTCGGCCACGAGGCCGGGCTGCCCGTCCACCGTGATCGCGGCGGTGGCGCTCACAGCGTAGCCTGCCGCCTGGGCAGCGCCGCTGCTCAGCTCAAAAAAGCTCTCGGGGCTCTGGGCGGCCGTGGCGCCAAACTGCGCGGCGAGGGCATCCAGGGAGGTTACGTCGATCACCAGCAGCAGCTCGTCGCCGGGGCTTGTGCGGCCGAGGACGCTCTCGCTGGGCGCGATGGTGACGGAGCCGGAGACGACGCGGGTTGCCCAGCCGGCGGGGTAGGCAAGCTGGAGGCCAGCAGCGTCGAGGCGCAGGCTGCCGGTGAGCGGCGGGGGCGTGGGCGACGCTGTGGCGGCGAGGGGCGGCGGCGTGGCGGTTGGCGGCGGGGGCGTGGGCGACGCGGAGCAGCCGCAGAGCATGGCGGCGAGCAGGCAGGCTATAAAGCGGCGCATCGAGGCGCTCCTGACGCTTGGGGCGGGTCGGGCGCCATTATAGCACGGCCATGCGGGGGGGCAGAGTGGCCTCTGCGCCCTCAGCGCCCGAGCCATTTGGACCACGAAGGCGCGAAAGGCTGCGAACCACCGCGAAACCGGCGGTGTTGCGCGGTTCGTGCCCTTCGCCCCCGTTCGCGCCGTTCGCGGTCCAGACGTTGTTCGCGGTCCAGACGTTCGCGCCGTCCACCGTCCACCGTCCACCGTCCACCGGCTACGGCGTGAGCCGGTTGAGATCTCTGGGGAACAGCGTCGCCTCGCGAATGTTGGGCAGCTCCATCAGGCGCATGATCAGGCGCTCCAGGCCGATGGCGAAGCCGCCGTGCGGTGGCATACCGTGCTTGAACGCCTCCAGGTAGCTCTCGAACGAGGCGGCGGGCATGCCGCGCCGCTCCAGCACCGCCAGGTAATCGGGGTAGCGATGCAGGCGCTGCCCGCCGCTCACCAGCTCGACGCCGCGGAAGATCAGGTCGAAGGCGTTGGAGTAGAAGGGCCGCGCCGGGTCGGGGGCCGTGTAGAAGGCGCGCTGCTCGGTGGGGTAGCCGGTTACGAAGAGGAACTCGGAGCCGTGCTGCTCGCGCGCCCAGTCGCCCAGCAGCCGCTCGTGGGCCGGGGCCAGGTCCGGCTCCGCGCGCAGATCCTCGCCCATCTGTGCGCTCAGCAGCTCCAGGGCCTCGCTAAAGTGCAGCGTCGGGATGGCCGCAGGCACAGGGGGGAGCTCAAGCTTGAGCAGGGCTAACTCGGGCGCGCAGCGCTCTGCGATGCTTGCGAGCATGCCTTGCAGCGTCAGCGTGAGCGTCTCCATCACGTCGTGGTGGTCATTGATGAAGCCCTGCTCCACATCGAGCGAGGTAAAGCTGTTGATGTGGCGCGGGGTGTCGTGGGGCTCGGCGCGGAAGGCGGGGCCAACCTCGAAGACGCGCTCGAACACGCCCACGAGCATCTGCTTATAGAGCTGGGGGCTTTGGGAGAGGTAGGCGGGGCGGCCGAAATAATCGAGCTTGAAGACATTGGCGCCGCCCTCGGTGGCGGCCCCCACCAGCTTGGGCGTCTGGATCTCGACAAAGTCGCGGGCGCGCAGGCTGGCGCGAAAGCCCTCCATCGCAGCGGCAGACATGCGGAAGAGCGCGCGCTGGCGCTGGTGGCGCAGGGCGAGCGGCGCGTGGTCGAGGATCGTGGGCAGTTGCGCCTTGATCGTCGGGCGAAACAGGTCGAAGGGCGGCGGCTCCATGGCGCGGCTGATCAGCTCCACGCGGGCGGCGCGGAGCTCCACGCCACCTGGCGCCTGGGGCTCGGCCACCGCCGCGCCCTCCACGGCCAGCACCGACTCAGCGGGCATAGCGTCCAGCTCGGCGGCCAGAGCCTGATCCTCGATCACAACCTGCGCAGTGCCCTTGCCATCGCGCAGCACCAGGAAGCTCACGTGGCTCAGGCGGCGCAGCCGCAGCAGCCAGCCCTTCAGCAGCACCTGCTCGCCAATGTGGGCCGCGAGCTGCGTCGTCCAGATCCGTTCCATTGCGATCTCCTCCACGTCAACCTGACCTATGGCCGATCCGCTCTCGGCCGGTATGAGCGGCTGCGACTGAGTTTGGACGAGCGCGTGCGCAGATCGGAGGTAAGCGGCTCGGCCAGGCTGGCGAGGCTCACATCGGCGGCTGCCAGCTGCTCGATCAGCGCGAGATTGATCTGCTGCTGGATGTCCATGTAGCGCCCGAAGTCCGGCGTGAGCACATTGTAGACCACCTCGTAGAGCAGGCCGAGATCATCGAAGCGCAGCAGGTGGGCGCGGTCGAAGCGGGTCTGCTCGATCGGCTCGATGATGGCGCGCAGCATGGTGGGGATGGTGCGCAGCTGTTCGGGCGGCGTGCTATAGGCCACGCGAAAGCTGAAGACTACGCGACGCTGCTCCTGGCGCGCAAAGTTGCGGATGCGGCTAGAGAGCAGATCGCCATTGGAGAAGATCAGCTGCTCGCCCGAAATACTGCGCAGGCGTGTGGTCTTCAGGCCAATCATCTCGACGGTGCCCACATCGTCGCCGACCATGATGGTGTCGCTGACGACGAAGGGCTTATCGAGGGCGATCGAGAGCGAGGCGAAGATATCGCCCAGGATATTCTGGGTGGCGAGGGCCACGGCCACACCGCCGATGCCGAGGCTTGCAACCAGGGCCGTCACCTCGACGCCGGGGATGTTGTCGAGGATGAGCAGCAGCACAATAGAGTAGAGCCCGATCCGGCCGAAGAGCGCGAGCAGGCGTGCGCTGCCAACGTTGGCGGTGTTCGTGGCGCGGTTCTGCTCGTCGTAGCGGGCCACCCAGCGCTGGATGAGGGCGTTGCCCCAGATGCCCACCTGGACGAGGGCGGCGATGATCGCGACGGCGCGCAGGCCAGTCTGAAGCTCGTTGCCGAGGTTGAGCACCGCGCTGCCGGAGTAGGTGGCGAGCAGCAGAATGATCGGGCCGGAGATGGTTTTGGCGAGCGTGAGGGGGATATCGTCGAGGAAGGTGTTGGTGCGCAGCAGCACTGGCGGGGGGCGATGGATCACCACCCAGCGCCACAAGGTGACGCCGGCGAGCACCGCGCCCATTCCGAGCAGCGCCAGCATCCAGCGCTGCACCGAGTTGTTGAGGAGGATCAGGTCGAGCACAGTGGATCTCTATGCGCCAAGCTCGGCGAGAAAGGCGCGGACGCGTGCCAGGAGCGCGTCGGGCTGATCGTCCTGGATGCTGTGGCCGCTGTTGGCGACGATCTCGGCGTGGGCGTTGGGGAGGCGGGCGGCGAGGCGAAAGAAATCCTCCTGGAGATTGTTCACCTCGCCGTCGCCGTTGAGCAGCAGCACGGGGCATTGGACGCTTGTAGCCTGATCGTAGCAGATATTGCCACCTGCCGCGTGGATCGCCTGGGCGGCGGCGGCCCAGCCCTCGATCTGCGGCGCGAACTGGTCGGCGCCCTGGGTCTCGATGATTTCGGCCTGCCACACGGGTCGGCTGTCGCCCCAATTGGAGACGGGCAGCCAGCGTTGGGCGGCGGCGGCCATCTTAGTCGAGATCA
>JAYUYB010000252.1:0-1767 GCA_043752655.1 Chloroflexota bacterium | reverse complement strand
GACCGCTGGTGGGCGCCCTGCTGCGCGAGATCGCCGAGGCCCAAGCGGCGGGCGAGCTGAACACGCGTGAGGAGGCGCTCGCGCTGGCGCGGGGGCTGGTGGACGGTAGACGGTAGACGGTGGACGGTGGACGGTAGACGGTTATCAGGCGGCGTAGGGACGCGCTATAGCGCGCCCGTACAAAGCACCAATCGTCAGTCTTCAGTCGTCCCCACCGGCACGCGGATCTTATCGGTGCGCTGGCGGTCGTCGCGGGCCGGGCGCTCGTCGTTCAGCAGCGGCAGCAGCACAAGTGTCAAGATACACATCGCCCCAAGCAGGAAGGTGGGGAAATGGTTAAGAAGCTCGCTCATCAGGCCCTCCGTGGCGTTCAAGATGCGAGGGCACCTTGCCACACATGCCGCAGTGCGGCAATGAGAGCGCTGTGATAGCTGTGTGAGGGAACAGGGAGCCCCTACTTCAAGACATCGCGCACAATCTGCTCGAGGCGATCAAGCGGAAAGGGCTTGGGGAGATAGTAATCCACGCGCTGCTCGCGGGCCTTCTTCTCCAGCTCAGGGGTGGCGTAGGCGGTGATCATCACGACGCGCGTGTCTGGCGACTGCGCCTTGATCGCGGCGGCGAGCTGCAGGCCGTTCATGCCGGGCATGTTGTAGTCGGTGATCACGAGTGGCACAGGGCGCAGCGCGATCTGGGCGAGGGCGTCGGCGCCGCCGTTCACCGTGACAATGTCGTAGCCGCCGGTGAGATCGCGCATCAGGCGATGCAGGATGATCAGGATGTCGGGCTCATCCTCTACCAGGACGATCGCCGGGTTGCGGCCTGAGACATCGGGCATGGTAAGCTCCTCACTCCCCTTCCAAGGCATCGGGCATCGCGTAGCGGACAGCAAGCCACGGCGCATCAGCACCTGGTTGACGCCAATTGTAGCATAGGGCGCGAGGCGCGGCAAGGGGTGCTGCGCGGCCCAAATGGTATGATAGCGCCGTGTGTCCGCGCCTCCAGGAGCCTCGCCCCCATGCCACAGCTGCTCGGCATCTTCCTCAACGTGCTCGTGCCCGTCTTCGCCCTCGTCGTCATCGGCTACTTGTTTGGCCCACGCCTCCAGCTCGAAACCCGCACACTCACCCGTCTGGCCTACTTCATTCTCACGCCCGCCTTTGTCTTCAACATCCTCAGCCGCACCAAGATCGAGGCCGAGCTGGCCGGCCGCATGATCGGCTTCATCACTGCGGTGTATGTTGGCTCGATTGTGATCGCCTTCGTGGTGGCGCGGCTACTGCGGCGCTCCCCCGCCATGACGGCGGCCTACGTGATGATCGCGGCCTTCGGCAATGTGGGCAACTTCGGCCTGCCGATCATCCAGTTCGCCGAGGGGCCAGAAGCGCTGGGCATCGCCACAGTCTATTTTCTGGCGAACCTCGTGCTGGCCTTCGTGGTCTGCGTCACCGCCGCCAACTTCAGCCGGGGGCCGAGCCTGGCGATGGCCGGGCAGGTCTTTCGCACGCCAGCCCTGCTCGCCCTGGTGCCTGCCCTGCTGGTGAACTGGGCGGGCATCACGCTGCCAGAGGTGCTGGTGCGCCCGCTGGATCTGCTCTCGGGCGCGATGATCCCAACCATGCTGATTGTGCTCGGCGCGCAGCTCGCCGCCGCCGGCCTGCCAAAGTTTGGCCTCGATCTGCTGCTCTCCAGCGCGATCCGGCTGCTCAGTGGCCCCCTCATCGCGTTTGCGATCGTGGGCTGGTTTGCGCTGCCCGAGCTGGAGCG
>JAYUYB010000251.1:0-1773 GCA_043752655.1 Chloroflexota bacterium | reverse complement strand
CCCAGAAGTCCAGGTTGGTGGTGACACCGCGCTTCAGCACCACGTCGCCCCACTTCATGCGGCCCGGGATCTTGCGCACCACCTCTTTGCCGCCCTCGCCCACCACCTTGTGCTCGATCACCTCGCTCTCGGAGCCCAGCCCCGAACACTCAGTGAAGAAGCCGGTGATGATCCCTTCCACCTCGATCCCGAAGTTAAAACTAACTAGCGGGTCGCCCTGGATGATGTCTTTTGCCGATGGCATGGTCTACCTCCATTGTGTGATGTCGCTCGCTGCGCTCGCTTCCTAGACAAGGAGAACCGCTCGCTGCGCTCGCTCGGGAGACAAGGAGACAAGGAGCGCCTAACGGTTGCATCAGGTTGTCTCCCTTCTCCCTGTCTCCCTGTCTCCCTGTCTCCCTGTCTCCCTGTCTCCTACTGCGCTACGCCGCTGATCTGCTTGAAGTTGATGATGATGAACTCCGCCGGCTTCACGGGCGCCACGCCGACCTCGATGTACAGCTCGCCGTTCTCGCGCGTCTCGGGCGGGTTGTTCTCGGAGTCGCACTTCACGTAGTAGGCCTCCTCGGGCGTGTTGCCGAACAGCGCGCCCTGCAGCCACATGCGCTTGAGGAATGCCCCGATATCGCGCCGCAGCCGCGCCCAGAGCATCTGGTCGTTCGGCTCGAACACGGCCCACTGCGTGCCCTCGTAGATCGACTCCTCTAGCATGCAGAAGAGCCGCCGCACGTTGATGTAGCGCCACTCGCTCTCGCCGCCAGCCAAGGTGCGCGCTCCCCAGACGCGGATGCCGCGCCCTGGGAAGTTGCGGATGCAGTTGATCCCCTCCGGGTTGAGCGTGTCCTGGTCGCTGGTGGTGATCTTGCGCTCCACGTCCAGCACGCTGTACAGCTCCTCGTTGGCCGGCGCCTTATGCACGCCCCGCTCGCGGTCCACCCTGGCGTACACCCCGGCCACCAGGCCAGAGGGTGGCATCAGCAGGGTCTTCTCGCCCTTGCCGTTGGCCAGCGGGTTGCGCACCTTCACCCACGGGTAGTAGAGCGCGGCGTAGGAGGTGCTCACGTTGAGCTTGGTCTTCGACCACTCCTTCACCTGCTGGGGCGAGAGGTTGCGCGGCGCGTCTAGGATGGCGATGCGGTCTTTCATCAGCTGGCAGTGGTTCACCAGCGCCTTCTGGTACATGGCGATGTCGTCTTCGGTGCCGGACATCAGATCTGGCATGCAGACGACCGTGACCTCTTCCACGGCAGAAAGGCCAGCGAGGCCGGTGCGGCGCGCAGCGTTGGGGTCGCCCTCCAGCTCTTTGGCGGAGATGGAGACCGGCGGGCCGACGGGCACAATCGCGGCGTCGATCAGGTACTGGCCGGCGCGGGGCCGTCGCTCGGCCACGTTTGCCGGCGACTCCAGCTCACGAGCGCGCACCAGCTTCGACTCGGCGTTGAGCACGTCCGCGGCGTTGCGGATGCCCTTACCCTTGCCCATGGTCAGGCCGTCGTAGGGCTTCTCCTCGCCCTCAGGGCCGCGCACAATCACGCGGAACAGGTCGTCGCCCTCGGGCATGTGCTCCACCGTCACACTCACGGCGCCCTCCACGCGGGGCTGGAGCTCGAAGCTGCTGCCGCCGGCGTCGGTGGTGGCGGGCACGGTCAGGCGGCGGGGCGGGGCGGCCTGGCGGCTGCTGCCGGCGCGGCTCGTGCGCTCGTCGGCGGTCATCAGGCTGAGCACGTAGCAGAGGCCGCCGCCGTTCTGGAAGTAGCCGTAGATCGAGAGCGG
>JAYUYB010000250.1:0-4719 GCA_043752655.1 Chloroflexota bacterium | reverse complement strand
CCGATCAGCCCGCGAAGCCCGCCGATGACAAGCACCTCAGCGCCGTCGCCAGCGCCCTGCCCGACATCCTCGGCAACGGCGCCGTGAAGGCGATCCTCGGCAAGCTCCACCTCGACGGCCTCGGCGACGTCGCCAGGTCGTGGGTCGGCAAGGGCGCGAACCTGCCCATCTCGATCGATCAGGTGAAGAGCGTCCTCGGCTCCGGCCCGATCGCGTCGATCGCCAGCAAGCTCGGCATCTCGACCGAGCAGGCCACCCACTCCCTCGCCTCGGTCCTGCCCCACGCGATCGATCAGATGACGCCCGACGGCAACGCCCCCGCCGACGACGCCCCGCCGCCCGACCCGGCCGCGGTGATGGCGAAGATGTTCGGCGGCACGCCGCGACAATCTTGATGCCGTCTTGATGCCAAGGGGAGGTAGACCCTGGCGTCGCCGCGGGCGACCCCATGCAACAGACCGACACCGCCGTTCGCGCGACCACCGTCAGCCCTTCAGTCTCCCCCACGCGACGCGCCGTCGCGCTCACGTCGCTCGGCGCCCTTGGCGTGGTCTACGGCGACATCGGCACCTCGCCGCTCTACGCGGTGAAGGAGTGCCTGGCGTATCCCCACGTCGCTCACGCGGTGGTGCCGACCGAGCCGGCGGTGCTCGGCGTGATGTCGCTGGTGTTCTGGTCGCTGATCTCGGTCGTCGTCGTGAAGTACCTGTGGTTCGTGCTGCGCGCCGACAACAAGGGCGAGGGCGGCATCCTCGCGATCGGCGCGCTGGTCGAGGGCGAGGCCGGCCACCGCACCAAGCTGTCCATCGCCATCTTGCTCGCGCTGTTCGGCGCCGGGCTCCTGTTCGGCGACGGCATCATCACACCCGCGATCTCGGTGCTCGGCGCGATGGAGGGCCTGTCCGAGCAGAGCCCGCAGCTCGAGCACCTGGTGGTCCCCATCGCCATCGCGATCCTGGTCGGCCTGTTCTCGGCGCAGCGCTACGGCACCGGCCGGATCGGCGGCGTGTTCGGCTGGATCATGCTGCTGTGGTTCGTGTCGATCGGCGTGATCGGCGCGCGCTGGATCGCGGTCGAGCCGCACGTCCTCACCGCGGTCGATCCGCGCCACGCGGTCGCGTTCTTCGGCAGTCACGGCTGGCACGGCTTCTTGCTGCTCGGATCGGTGTTCCTGGTCGTCACTGGCGGCGAGGCGCTCTACGCCGACATGGGCCACTTCGGGCGTAAGCCGATCACCCTCGCCTGGTACGTGCTGGTGCTGCCCGCCTTGCTGCTGAACTACTTCGGCCAGGGCGCTCTGCTGCTGCGCAATCCCGAGGCGGCGCCAAATGTCTTCTACCTGATGGCCCCCTCCTGGGCGCTTATCCCGCTCGTCGTCCTCTCTACCCTGGCGACCATTATCGCCTCGCAGGCTTTAATCTCCGGCGCCTTCTCTATCACCATGCAGGCCCAGAACCTCGGCTTCCTGCCGCGCATCCGCGTGGTGCATACCTCGGCCACCGAGTTTGGCCAGATCTATATCCCCTTCCTCAATTGGGCCTTGATGCTCGCCTGCATCGCGGTGGTGGTTGGCTTTCGCACCAGCAGCAATCTCGCTGCCGCCTACGGCATTGCCGTCACCTCAACCATGGCGATCACCACGCTGATCTTTGGCATGGTCGCCCGCGACCGCTGGAAGTGGCCCGTAAGCCGCGTGGCCGCGCTGGTAGGCTTCTTCCTGATCGTTGATCTGGCCTTTCTCAGCGCGAACCTCGTGAAGATCCCGCAGGGCGGTTGGTTCCCGCTGGTAGCCGCCGTGCTGATCTTTACTGTGATGACCACCTGGAAGCGCGGTAGCCGCATTGTCAACCAGCGCGAGCAGAGCCTTGAGCAGGATCTGCTTGCATTGCTGGACACCTGTAACGAGCGCCACCCGCTGCGCGCCCCCGGCGTCGCAGTCTTTATGAGCGCCAACGCCCACGGCGCCCCAGACGCACTGGTGGCCAACCTGCGCTACAACGGCGTGATCCACGAGCAGGTGCTGCTTGTGAACGTGCTGATCCGCGGCGTCCCGCACCAGGGCGACACTGATCGCATCACGGTCGAGCCGCTTGGCCAGGGCTTCACCAGGGTGACGCTGCGTTACGGCTTTATGGAGGAGCTGAATGTGCCCGCAGCCCTCGCTAATCTGGAGATCCCTGGCGTCAGTTTCGACCCGATGGCCGTGCCCTACTTCATCAGCCGCACCAAGGTGATTCCCTCCGACCTGCCGGGCATGGCCCCCTGGCGCGAGCAGATCTACTCGGTGATGCAGCGCAACGCCGCCAGCGCCGCCGACTTCTTCCGCCTGCCGCCAGCGCAGGTGGTGGAGTATGGCACCAGCGTGGAGATGTGACGCGAGGGGACAGGGAACTGGGGACAGGGTCGGGTAAGGCCGGCCCGCCTGGGCAAAAGCATGGCAGAGCTAGTAACGATAACGGCGCGCAAGGCGGCGCTGCGCAGCGCGGCGATGGCGCGGCGCGACAGCGTTGGGCAGCGCGAGGAGCGCAGCGCGGCGATCTGCGCGCAGCTGCTTGCGCTGCCAGGCTTTGCCGCAGCGACGGCCATCCACTGCTACTTGCCGATCCGCTCCGAGGTAGACACGCGCCCGATCATCGCGGCGGCTCTTGCAGCCCATAAGGCGGTGGCAATTCCGATCACGATGGCCAAGGGGCCGCTGGAGCATAGCTGGATCAGCAGCCTTGCGCCAGAGGAGTTTGTGCGCGGCGTCTTTGGCACGCCCCGCCCGCGCACCCTGCGCCCGGCCCACCCCGGCGAGTGGAGCCTTACTGTGGTGCCGCTGCTCGCCTTCGACCGCGCCTGCGTGCGGCTTGGCTATGGCAAAGGCTACTACGACCAGCTGCTTGCACTCGGTGGCGGGGTTGCCGTAGGGGTCGCCTTTGCCGACCAGGAGCAGCCAGCGCTCCCCCGCGCCCCCCACGACATCCCCCTCAGCCTGATCATCACCGAGCGGGAGCTCGTGCGGCCCTGATCGAGCGTAAACAGGGGACAGGGTACTGGGCACAGGGAAGACCCACTCCAACGCGCATTTCTCGCTAGGCTGAATGGATCCTGGTGTTGCCCTGTTCCCTGTTCCCTGTCCTCTGTACCCTTCTTTACCCTTCTAGCAGCAGCACCTCCGGGTCCTCCAGCAGCTCCTTGAGCCGCACCAGGAAGCGCACTGCGGTAGAGCCGTCGATCAGGCGGTGGTCGTACGAGAGCGCCAGGTACATCATGGGGCGCACTACGATCTGGCCGCCCACCACCACGGCCCGCTCCTCGATCTTGTGCATGCCGAGGATGCCAACCTGTGGCGCGTTCAGGATGGGCGTGGACATCAGCGAGCCGTAGACGCCGCCGTTGGTGATCGTAAACGTGCCGCCCTGAATATCGCCAAGGCCGAGCGTGTTGTCGCGCGCCTTCTTCGCCAGCTCGCCGATCTCTTTCTCGATCTGGGCGAAGCTCTTCTTGTCGGCGTCGCGCACCACGGGCACAACTAGGCCCTCCTCCACACCCACAGCCACGCCAATATCGTAGTAGCCCTTGAGCAGCATCTCTTCGCCCTGGATCTCGGCGTTCACCGTGGGGAAGGCCTTCAGGGCGCCAACCGCAGCCTTGGTGAAGAACGACATAAAGCCGAGGCCCACGCCGTGGCGCTCCTTGAAGCTGTCCTTGCGGCGCTTGCGCAGCTCCATCACGGCGGTCATGTCTACCTCGTTGAAGGTGGTGAGCATAGCCGCATTATGCTGGGCCTCCACCAGCCGCTTCGCGATTGTCTGGCGGCGTCGGCTCAGGCGCTGGCGCTCCTCGGGCCTGCCGCTCGCCACAGGCTGCGGGCTGGGCGCTGCGGGCTGGGCGCTGCGGGCCGGTGCGGGCGCAGGCGCGGGGCGTGGGGCGGGTGCAGGCGTTGGCGGCGTTGGCGGCGCCGGAGCGGCGACAACGGCGGCGGGGGCCACATCGCCCACGCTGCGCAGCACATCCTCCTTCGTGATCCGCCCGCCGGGGCCGGTGCCAGCGACATTCTTCAGATCCACCGCGTACTCGGCGGCCACCTTCTGCGCCACCGGCGTCGCCGTTGCGACAGCGCCATTGCCTGTCGGCGTAGGCGCCTGAGCCTCGCTAACGCCAATCGCTGGCGCGGGCTCTGGCGCCGGGGCGACTGGCGCTGGTGCGGGCTCTGGCGCCGGGGCGGCTGGCGCTGGTGCGGGCTCTGGCGCCGGGGCGGTCGTCGCAGCGCCCGCCCCCGCCTCCACCGTGCCCAGCAGATCGCCGATCGCCACCGTCTCGCCCTCGCCCTTCACAATCGTGCCGACCACACCGGCATACTCCGAGGCGACCTCAAGGTTCACCTTGTCGGTCTCCAGTTCCACAATCGCCTCGCCCGCCGCCACCGGCTCGCCGGGCTGCTTCAGCCAGCGCGCAACTGTCGCCTCGACGATCGACTCGCCGAGCGAGGGGACTTTAATCTCGTAGGCCATGCCTGTATCTCCCTAAAGCGTGCGCTCTTAGAAACAGACAAGGAGACTGGGAGCATCGCTCGCTGCGCTCGCTGGGGAGACAAGGAGACAAGGAGCGCCTAGCGGAGTACGAGGGGTGTCTCCCTGTCTCCCTGTCTCCCTGTCTCAGACCGTGATCGCCCGCCCGCGATGGATGCGCCCCGTGTAGCGGCTGTCGTCCTCGGGGGGCAGGGGCGCTGTGGTG
>JAYUYB010000249.1:0-4720 GCA_043752655.1 Chloroflexota bacterium | reverse complement strand
AGATGGACCACGCCTTCGAGCTGGCCACATCCGATCACGTCGGGCTCACGCTGCACCGCGAGCAGTTGAACCGACCGATCAGCTACTACGAGGGCATCGCGCCCAGCATGTGGGCCGAGGTGAAGGACAGTGCGCTCAAAAAGCTCCAGGGCAACATCAAGCGCCGCCCCGACGTGATCGGCATGGCGCCGAACCTGGCCGAGAAGATCGCCGCCCGCCGCCGCGAGCTGCCGCCAGCGGAGGTTGTCGCCCTTTCTGAAACGCCCGCCGAGGCAGCAAAGGACGATTGGAGCGCGAAGGACGCGACGGACGTTTGGAGCGCGAAGGACGGGACGGACGATGGGAGCGCGAAGGACGCGAAGGTGGGCGAAGGGCGCGAAAGCTCCGCCGCCGCTGAGGCTCTGCCCGTGGCCGGGGCGCCAGCCGCGCCACTGGACGACAAGGCCGCGCGGCTTGCCGCGATCAAGGCGAAGAATGCGGCCAAGAAGGCCGCCGCCCCGCAGGGCGAGTAAGCGTCAGGGCCTGGGCTGAGCAGCAAATAGCTCGGAAATCTGTGTCATCTGTGGACAATAGCCGCACGAGACAGCCATGTATGACGTTGTAGACGCGCTGCTCAACCGGACGTTTGGCCTCGGCTGGCCTGGCTGGTCGGTGGCCCTGATCGGCCATCTGCTGGTGGCCACGCTGCTCTTCCTGCTGGCGCCGTTCCAGATGCTTTTCTTCACCTACTACGAGCGGCGCGCGATCGCTAGGATGCAGGATCGCGTCGGGCCGAATCGCGTTGGCCCCGAGGGCATCTGGCAGCCCCTGGCCGACGGCGTGAAGATCTTCACCAAAGAAGATATTGTCCCCGACGCAGCCGACAAGTGGGTGCATCTGATCGCCCCGTGCGTCGTGGTGGCGCCCACCATGTTCATGTTCGCCGTGCTGCCCTGGGGGCCAGGCATGGTGCCTGTCAACCTGAGCGTGGGGCTGCTCTTCTTCTTCGCCATCGCCTCGGTGAGCGCGGTGGGCCTGATGATGGCCGGCTGGGCCTCGAACAACAAGTTTGCGCTGCTTGGCGCTATGCGGGCTGTAGCCCAGATGGTGAGCTACGAGATCCCCGCCGTGCTGAGCCTGCTCGCGATTGTGATGCTTACCGGCACGCTGTCGGTGGTGGAGCTGATCGCCTACCAGGGCGGATTGTTCATCGCCAGCGCCGACATGCCCGCCCTGCCCGACCTTGGGCTCGGCTGGATCGTGTTTACGCCCGTGGGCCTCCTGGCCTTTCTGGTCTTTTTTGTGGCCGCGCTGGCGGAGGGCGAGCGCACGCCGTTCGACATCCCCGAGGCCGACTCGGAGATCGTGGCCGGCTACATGACTGAGTACAGCGGCATGAAGTTCGGGCTGTTCTACCTCGCACAGTATCTGCTGAACTTTCTGCTCTGCGCGATGGCTGCCGTGGTCTTCTTCGGCGGCTGGCAGGGCCCCGGCGT
This sequence comes from Chloroflexota bacterium, assembly GCA_043752655.1. GTDB lineage: Bacteria > Chloroflexota > Chloroflexia > Chloroflexales > Chloroflexaceae > OHK40. The sequence continues at coordinate 3,245 of JAYUYB010000249.1, read as the reverse complement.
AGGCTGGCTCTATACGCAGGCCATCTCGCCCGCCAACCCCGATGGCAACTGGGTCTTCAATGTGCTGGCCGGCGTGCTCGGCGTCTTTTACCTACTCGCCAAAACCTACGGGCTCTTCTTTGTGATGATCTGGGTGCGCGGCTCGTTCCCGCGCCTGCGCGTGGATCAGCTGATGGACTTTGGCTGGAAGTTCCTGATCCCGCTCACTCTCGTGAATGTGCTGAGCGCGGCGCTCTGGGTGGCGCTCACGCGCTGGGGGCCAGAGCAGGGCATCACGTTTACTGCGGGTTGGGCTCCGCTGCTGCGCTGGGGTGTCGCCTTTGTGGCCACGGGGGTCGTGAATGTTGGCGCCTACCTGGCCTTGGGGCGGGTGTACGCCACCGCGCAGGCCGGGCGCGGGCGGGTGGATGTGGATGAGCTGGAGCTTGTGACAACGACGCGGTAAGTATGCCTACTGTGATCCAAATCATCTTCGGGCTGATCTCCGCGCTGATCATCGGCGCGGCCATGATGGTGGTGCTGGCGCGCAACGTGATCCACGCGGCGCTCTGGCTGATCGCCTGCTTCTTCGGGGTGGGCGCCCTGTACCTGCTGCTGGAGGCCGAGTTTCTGGCCGTGGTGCAGGTGCTGATCTATGTGGGCGCTATCTCGATCCTGATCCTGTTCGCGATCATGCTCACGCGTGAGCTGGAGGGCGCCCGCCAGCTGGCGCGCGGCTGGCGCCTCTGGCTCGGCGGCGCGATCTGCGCCCTGCTCTTCGCCGGGGTGCTCGTGCCCACCCTGGCCGGCCACCCGTGGAACGTGCCGCCGTCTCTGGGGCCTGCGGGCACGCCCGAGGTAGTGATCGGCCCTGCCGACCTTGGGCGCGGCTTTGTGTTCCAGTATCTGCTCCAGTTCCAGGTGGCCGGCGTGCTGCTCACCGTGGCCCTGATCGGCGCAATCGTGATCGCCTACGAGGAGCGCGGCCGCCGCCGCCGCGTGCTCACGTTGGCCGAGGAGCACGAGCTGCGCAAGCGCCAGAACCCGGTCGCAGCTGAGCCGCCGGCCGGAGATTAACCCGATGACCAACGCGATTCCGCTGGAGGCGGTGCTGGTGGTGGCCGCAGCCCTGTTCTGCATCGGGCTCTTCGGCGCGCTCTCGCGCCGCAATCTCGTGGGCGTGCTTATGGGCGTGGAGCTGATGCTGAACGCGGTGAACATCAACTTGGTGGCGATCTGGCGCTACCTGGAGCCGGGCTTCATCACGGGGCAGACCTTCGCGATCTTCGTCATCACCGTGGCCGCCGCCGAGGCCGCCGTGGGCCTGGCCATGATCATCGCCGTCTATCGCGGCTGGCTCACCGTGAACGCCGATAAGGTTGATTCGCTGAAGGGGTGACAGGGAGACAGGGAGACAGCCTGACGGTGCCGATAGGTGCTCCTTGTCTCCCCTGCTCCTTGTCTCCTTGTCTGGGTATCGAGGAGCGTATGAGCTTTTTTCTAACCTCTGCATGGCTCATCCCCGCGCTGCCGCTGCTGGCCTGCGCGCTGATCACGTTCACGCCTCTGCGGCGCAGCAACGTGGGCAGCGGCTGGGTTGCGATTGGCCTGATGGGCCTCGCCACGCTGCTCGCCGTCGGGCTGCTCGCCGCCACCGCGCAGGCAGGGGCTGGGCACGGCGCAGCGGTCGAGGGCACGCAACGCTTCGCCTTCCCCGAGCCGGTTCTGGTGCAGCGCTTCGCCTGGGCGCCCACGGGCACGGGCAGCTTCGCGATGGGGCTCTATGTGGATGGGGCGGTAGCCGCGATGCTGGCGATGGTGACGATCACCTCCACCTGCATCCACCTGTTCTCGCTTGGCTATATGGCCGCCAACGCGCGCCAGAGCCGCTTCTTCAGCTTCATTGCGCTGTTTACGGCCGCCATGCTCCTGATGTGCATGGCCGACAATCTGCTGCTCTTCTTTATGGCCTGGGAGATCATGGGCCTCTGCTCGTTCCTGCTGATCGGCTTTCTGTACCAGCGGCCTCAGGCCACACGCGCCGCCGTCAAGGCGTTTATCGTCACGCGCATCGGCGATGTGCTCATGATGCTTGGCCTGGTCTATCTTTGGACGCAGGCGGGCAGCCTGGCGCTGGGCACGGGCGAGGGCGAGATCTTCAACCCCGCGTTCCTGGCGCGTATCGGCGCAGAGCAGGGCGCACTCGGCCTGAGCCACGCCACCGGGATCGCGCTGCTGCTCTTCTGCGGCACCGTGGGCAAGTCGGCCCAGTTCCCGCTGCACGTCTGGCTGCCCGACGCGATGGAGGGACCCACGCCGGTGTCGGCGCTGATCCACGCGGCCACGATGGTGGCGGCCGGCGTGTTCCTGGTGGCGCGCACCTACCCGATCTTCCTGGCCGACGACGGCGCGGCCCTGGCGGTGGTGGCGTTCATCGGCGCGTTTACGGCCCTGTTTGCCGCCACAGTGGCCGTGGCCCAATCCGACATCAAGCGCATCCTGGCCTACTCCACCATCTCGCAGCTCGGCTTCATGGTGGCGGCGCTCGGCATCGGCGGCTGGACAGCCGCAATGTTCCATCTGCTCGCCCACGCCTTTTTTAAGGCGCTGCTCTTCCTCGGCTCAGGCGCGATCATCCACGCCATGGAGGCCACGCCGCGCATCGAGGCTATGCACCACAAGGGCGAGTACGCCGCCCAGCAGGCTGCCCAGGATATTCGCAGCATGGGCGGGCTGCGCCAGCGCTTGCCCTGGACCTTTTGGACCTACACGCTCGGCTACCTGGCCCTGGCGGGCGTGTTTCCTCTGGCCGGTTTCTGGAGTAAGGACGAGATCCTGGCAGACGCCTTCAAAGGTGGGCACTGGATCGTCTTCGGCGTGCTCACGGTGGCGGCCCTGCTCACGGCCTTCTACATGACCCGGCAGTGGCGGCTGGTCTTCTTTGGCGAGTTTCGTGGGGGCGCCGAGCCCCACTGGCACGAGAGCCCGCTGATGACGGCGCCGCTGGTGGTGCTGGCGGCCTTCGCCGTAACGGCGGGCCTGTTCAATTTGCCATTCGACGGCCCTGGAGGCCACTGGCTTAGCTCGCTCTGGGGCCAGGTGGCAGTGCCGTTCAGCCTCCTGGTGGCGGGCGTCTCGCTGCTAGCGGCCCTGGGCGGGATCGCGGCGGGCTGGAGTCTGTACGCCGGGGCGTTTCGCACGGCGGGCGAGGCCGATCCGCTGGAGCAGCGGGCGCCTGGCCTGTTTCGGCTGCTCAACCAGCAGTA
>JAYUYB010000248.1:0-4720 GCA_043752655.1 Chloroflexota bacterium | reverse complement strand
GATCGAGGCGACCGACAAGCTTACGCCCACCGATACCGGCCTGTGGAAGAGCATTTTGGGCGCAACGATCAGTGGGATGATCGACGACAAGCTGCGCGAGAACGTCTGGCAGTGGGCGGATATGATCGCCAAGGACGTGACACTGGCGGCAAGCCTGCCATTCGCCGATCCGGAGATCGAGATCGAGAACGACCCTTACGCGCTAAGCCTCAACCGCACCAACCTCGCGAGCAAGCTTGTGCAGAGCATCGAGGACGGTGCGAAGAAGTGGGGCCTCGTGATCGACCGGATTGTGTTTGAACAGGTGCTGGTTGACCCCGAGCTTATCGCGAAGCGGACCCGCAACAAGCCAGGCGAGCTGAAAGAGGCGACGCACCAGGCGACGCTCGACTACATTGCGATCCGTGCCAAGGGTATCGCGGAGGCCGACGTGCGCGCCCGCACTGTGCGGCGCATCCTGGAGGAGCTTGTCGCGGCGAAGAACCTGCCGCAGCTTACCGAGAAGATGGTAGCCGAGATTGTGCGCGCCGCGATGTACAGAGACGGCGAGATGATCTGGAAGGGCGTGTTAGAGAAGAGTGCCCCCGGCGCGCCCGGCACCACCGGCACGCCGCCTGGCACCGCCAAAACAGCGTAGGCTGTGCGGGTGAACCCACAGCGGCAGCGCCTGCGGCCGCACGTCGGCGCAGGCCGACGCCTCCGGACCCGCCCGCGCAGGCGGGCGCCCGGCGCATAGCGCCCCCACGGCGCGCGTTCACGCGCCCGCCTGCCCACCATGTGGGGCCGCTAGAGCCGCCTGTGCTACAATCAGGCCCGTCTCCGATCCCTTCCTACTGACGCCGACCAATCTGCGAACGACAAAGGAGTCCCCCATGTCCGAGAGTTTCCGCAGCGAGAAGGACTCGCTCGGCGAGGTGCAGGTGCCCGCCGAGGCGCTTTACGGCGCCCAGACGCAGCGCGCCGTGCTCAACTTCCCCATCAGCGGCCTGCGCCCCTACCCCGCATTTGTCTGGGCTCAGGCCGCCATCAAGCGCGCCGCCGCCGAGGTGAACCGCGATCTGGGGCTGCTCGACGCCGCCCTCGCCGACGCGATCATCAATGCCGCCGACGAGGTGCTGGCCGGCAAGCACGCCGCGCAGTTCGTGGTCGATCCCTTCCAGGCTGGCGCCGGCACCTCTCATAACATGAACCTCAACGAGGTCCTCGCCAATCGCGCCAGCCAGCTGCTCGGCTTCGCCCTCGACGACCCCAAGAAGCCGGTGAGCCCCAACGACCACGTCAACATGGCCCAGTCTACCAACGATACCATCCCCGCCGCCATTCGCCTCGGCGTGCTCTGGCGCCTCCCCGAGCTGCTCGCCGCCATCGACGACCTGGGCGACGCCCTGGAGCAAAAGGCCGCCGAGTTCGATAATGTGGTCAAGTCGGGCCGCACCCACTTGCAAGACGCAGTGCCAGTGCGCCTGGGCCAGGAGTTCGGCGCCTACGCCCTGGCCGTGCGTAACGACATGGAGCGCATCCAGACTGCGGCGGAGCGCATGCGCCGCCTCGGCATCGGCGGCACGGCTACAGGCACAGGCCTCAACGCCCACCCCGAGTATCACCAGCGCATGGTCGAGAAGCTCACCGAGCTCACCGGCCAGGGCCTGCGCAGCTCCGGCAACCTGTTCGAGAGCATGCAAAGCATGGCCGACCCCGCCGACTTCTCGGCCGCGCTGCGCACGCTCTGCATCACCCTGGTGCGCATCGCAAACGACTTCCGCCTGCTCAGCTCCGGCCCCGCCACTGGCTTCGACGAGATCCGCCTGCCCGCCGTTCAGCCTGGCTCCAGCATTATGCCCGGCAAGGTAAACCCGGTGCTCGCCGAGATGCTGAACATGGCCTGCTTCCATGTGCAGGGCTGCGATCATACCGTGAGCCTGGCCGCCCAGGCTGGCCAGCTCGAGCTGAACGTGATGATGCCGATCATCGCGCATAACCTCTTCGAGATGATGCAGGTGCTGATCGGCGCGATCAACGCCTTTACTACCAAGTGTGTTGTGGGCATCACGGCCAACAGCGAGAAGGCCGAGGGCTGGCTGGCCAAGAACGCCATCCTCGTCACCGCCCTCAACCCTGTGATCGGCTACAACAACGGCGCCGCCGTGGCCAAAGAGGCCATGGCTACCGGCAAGACGATCAAAGCGGTGGTGGTGGAGCGCGGCCTGCTGCCCGCCGAGGAGGTGGACAAGCTGATCGACGCCCGCAAGCTCACCGAGGGCGGCATCCAGGGCGTGACAGCGGGGGGATAATCCCACAGGTATGAGTACCCTGCGGCAGAAATGGCCCTCGGGTTTGAACGACGAAGCCCACTAGGCCCACGAAGCGGCACCCGCAGCAGGGCGGCTCTCGTGGGCTTCGTATGTACATGGGGCGGACTTTTGCCGAGCTGGCTAGGCTGATCCCCCTCGCCCACACCGCCAACAGGACTCGCGGGGGATGGCAAGGTACGCTCCACAACGTATAACTGTACATGCAACCGACGCGCGGGGCTTCCTCACCCCACGCGACATCCTTGCCAGCATCGAAGCCACCGGAGAAGACCATGCCTCGCCGCCATCGCCTCCCTCGCCGCCATCGCCTCCCCCACCTCCCCGCCGCCCTCGCCCTGCTCGCCCTCGCCCTCGCCCTCTTCGTCCCCTCAACCCAGGCCCGTCGTGAGCCACCGCCCGCCGGTCCGATCTTCGTGGACACCGACATGGGCGTGGACGACGCCCTGGCTGTGGCCTGGCTGCTCAAACAGCGCGACGCAAATCTGGTTGGCTTTACAAGCGTCTTCGGCAACACCAGCGTCGACAACGCCACCCGCAACCTGCTCACCATCCTGGGCGCTGCCGGGGTGCAGAAGCCGATCACAGTGGGCGCGTCTGAGCCACTCGCCCTGCCACGCACACGCACCGGCAGCTTCATCCACGGCCCCGACGGGCTCTGGTTTGCCCAGAAGCCCGCCAACATCAGCGCCCTCGCCACCAATGCCCCCGCCGCCATCGCCGCCGCCGCGCGCGCCAACCACGCCACTACCTTCATTGCCCTCGGCCCGCTCACCAACTTTGCCCGCGCCATCCAGCAGTACCCCCAGGATCTGGCGGGCGTGCGGCTCGTGGCGCTGGCCGGCGGCAGGCACGGCAATATCACCCCCGTGGCAGAGTTCAATGTCTACGCCGACCCGGAGGCACTAGAGGTGGTGCTCGCCGGCCCGATGCAGGTTGAGCTGGTGACGCTCGACGCCTTCGAGGATGTGACCATCGACAGCGCACGCCTGGTGGAGCGCCTGAGTCGGCGCGGTGGCGCCGTGGGCCAGCTGCTCGCCGCGATTCTGCCCCTCTATACCCAGGCCTCCACCGGCGGTGTGGGCAGCGAGATCAGCCTGGCCGACCCCACCGCCGTCATCTACGCCTTGCACGGCGAGCTGGGCACGCCCACCTCGGGTCTGGTGCGCGTGATCACGGGGAACGGGTATGCCCGTGGCCAGACAATCATCGCCGACACGGTGAACGGGCGCATCCCCATGATCGCCGACGACGCGGAGCTATCGCTGCTTGCCGACCAGGCCTTCACGCCGGGGTTCGATATCAACGCCGCAATCGGCGGCGTGCTCGCGCGCCAGCCCGACAACGCCAACGTCGTTCTGGATGTGGACGAGAACGAGATTGTTCGGCTGTTGCTGCGCGGCTTCACACGCTAGGAGCGGCGCGCTGATCTGGCTGCCGGGACATGGGCGCTGTGCCATGCCCCGGCTTCCTGTTTCTGGCGCCTGCTATACTGCTCGTTGTTAGGACCGCAGGGTGATAGACGATAGAAGTTAAAACGGCGTATAAAGCTTAAGGAGTAGTTCGCCCTAACTCCCCCAGCCTTGTCTCGCATACCCTAACCATACAACTCCAACCCGAAAGCGAGCAGCATGAGCCGTGTGCATGAGCTTCTCCTCACCGACCTGCGCCACCTGATTGGCGACCTTGGTAAAGCTGGCGGCCAGATTGGCCCCTCGATCTACAACACCGCCCAGCATTTGCGCCTAGCCCCGCCCGCAGAGGGCGTCTGGCCAGGCATCGAGTGGCTTATGACTCAGCAGCAAGCCGATGGCGGCTGGGGGCCGCCCTCTATGCCTATAGCCCGCGATATACCCACGCTTGCGTCAGTCCTGGCGCTGCACAAGATAAGTGAGCGCAAGGCGGTGCGCGAGGCGGTGCGCGAAGGCATGGCCTTCCTGCGGCGCCAGGCCAGCCTTTGGAGCGGCCCGCTGCCCGAGGATATTCCGATCGGCGCCGAGCTGATCCTGCCGAAGCTGCTGGACGAGGCGGCGTATATCGGCCTGGACATCCCTTGTCGGCCCTGCTACAGCTCGCTGCGCGCCCTTGGCGAGCGCCGCCGCCGCCTGATCGAGCAGCTTTGCCCCGGCGCCGGCAGCACCGCCAGCCACTCCTGGGAGGCGTGGGGCAGCCACCCCGACCCAGCGCTGCTCGACGACTCAGGCGGGGTTGGCCACAGCCCTGCCGCCACCGCCGCCTGGCTGCATGCGGCCACCAACCGTGAAGATCTAGCTGCCGAGCGCGCCGTCGCCAGCGCCTTTCTGCGCCGGGCCTGCGCGGCCACTGGCCTGGATCTGCCGGGTGTAGCGCCGGGCGTCTGGCCCTACCCGCGCAACGAGCAGACGGTGAGCCTCTTCACGCTGCTGCTGGCC
>JAYUYB010000247.1:0-4721 GCA_043752655.1 Chloroflexota bacterium | reverse complement strand
CTGCCGCGCTGCACCTGGGGCACTGGTTCTGGCGCTGCTGCGGCTCGCCGTGCTGGCCTTCTTGCCAGGGCCGGGCGCCGACCGGGCCTTCTGGCGCGCCCACTTTGTCGGCGTGGTCGGCGCGCAGGATCGCGCCACCCTGGCGGCTCGTTTCCACGCGCTGGCCGACTTCGACCGTGGCTGCCACTTTACGCCCGCCGACCTCCACGCGTGGCCGGGCCGCGTCGCGATCATCGAGGCTGCCCGCGACGGCCTGCTTTCCGCCGCCGACCGTGCGGCACTGCGCGCGCTCTATCCTGGGGCCGCCGTTCACCTGCTCGCCGGAGGGCGCCACGCCGACAGCGTCACGGCCCCGGCGCGGCAGCTCGCGGCGATCAGGCTGGCCTTAGCGCGCGAACCCTAAGAACATATCGTTGGGCGCCGAGCGCATGCAGCCGCGTGGCGCGGTCCGTGCTATGCGGTGGGGTATACGGAGGTTTTTTGATCAGGGAGGAGCGCTATGACTGTGATCTCGGCGAGTGCGAGCGGCACCATTACCCTCGGGGGCGACCTCAGCGTCTATCGGCTGGGCTTCGGCGCGATGCGAATCACGGGCAAAGGTATCTGGGGCGAGCCAGAAGATCGTGCAGAAGCCCTGCGCGTCCTGCGCCGCCTGCCCGAGCTTGATGTGACATTCATCGACACCGCCGACTCGTATGGGCCTTACGTTAGCGAAGATCTGATCCGCGAGGCGCTGCATCCCTACGCAGGCCTCACGGTGGCGACCAAGGGCGGGCTCACCCGCCATGGTCCGGACAGCTGGCCCCCCGTCGGCCGGCCCGAGTACCTGCGGCAGTGCGTGCTGATGAGCATGCGTCGTCTCGGGGTCGAGCGGATCGATCTGTGGCAACTCCACCGTATCGACCCCGCTGTCGACCGGGAGGAGCAGTTCGGGGTGATTGCGGCGATGCAGCGCGAGGGGCTGATCCGCCATGTGGGACTGAGCGAGGTCGGTGTTGAGGAGATCGTGGCGGCGCGCCGCCACTTTCCGGTCGTCAGCGTTCAGAATATGTACAACCTTGTGACGCGCCAACACGAGGCGGTGCTCGACTACTGCGAGCGCGAGCAGATCGCGTTTATCCCCTGGTTCCCACTGGCGGCTGGCAGTCTGGCCCGCCAGGGCAGTGTCCTGGATGAGGTGGCCAGGCGGCGCGACGCCACACCTGCCCAGGTGGCACTCGCCTGGGTACTGGCGCGCAGCCCGCGTATGCTGCCCATCCCCGGGACGAGCAAATTGGCCCACCTCGAGGCCAATGTCGCCGCTGCGGCGCTGACTCTGAGCGACGAGGAGTTCCGCCAGCTCGACGCTGCGGGCCACGAGGAGTGGCAGCGCAGCCAGGCGCAAGGGCGCTAAACACTATGCTGTTTCCTTAGCGAGTATCACAACAGAGGAGCGACGCCATGACCTCGCATGCTTCACGTGCCACCAGCGGACGCGGCCGACTGTATGAAAGTGTCACAGATACGATCGGCGACACGCCCTGCATCCGGGTCAACAGCCTTGCCCCGGCCCATGTCCGAGTGTACGTGAAAGCGGAGTTTTTTAACCCGGCCGGCTCGGTGAAGGACCGCCTGGCGATCAGCATTATCGAAGAGGCTGAGCGCCGCGGCGACCTGAAACCCGGCCAGACGGTTGTCGAGGCCACGAGCGGCAACACTGGCATCGGCCTGGCGATGGTCTGCGCCGCAAAGGGCTACCCCCTTGTCGTCACCATGGCCGACAGTTTCTCCATCGAACGTCGCAAGCTGATGCGCTTTCTCGGCGCCAAAGTGGTGCTGACGCCGCGTGCCGAAAAGGGGCTCGGCATGTATCGCAAGGCCAAGGAGCTGGCCGACGCCAATGGCTGGTTCTTGGCCCGCCAGTTTGAGACCGCCGACAATGCGCTGGTGCACGCAAACACCACGGCCCGCGAAATCCTGGCCGATTTCGCCGATGAGCGCTTGGACTACTGGGTCACCGGCTACGGCACCGGCGGCACGGTCACGGGCGTCGCCCGGGTGCTGCGCAAGGAGCGCCCCGAAACAAAAATTATCCTCAGCGAGCCGGCCAATGCGCAGCTCCTCGGCAGCGGCATCGCGCAGGTGCGCGGCGACGAGCACGCACCCGCCGTCAGCCATCCCGCCTTCCAGCCGCACCCGATCCAGGGCTGGACGCCGGACTTCATCCCCTATGTGCTGCAGGAGAGTGTCGACAATCACTACATTGACCAGCTGATCCCGGTGCCGGGGCCTGTCGGCATCGAGTGGTCAAGGAAGCTGGCGCAGAAGGAAGGTATTTTTACCGGCATCTCCGGCGGCGCCTGCTTCGCAGTCGCTATGCAGGTCGCCGAGCAGGCCGAGCCGGGCTCGGTCATTCTGTGCATGCTGCCGGATACGGGCGAGCGCTACCTGTCGTCGCCCCTATTTGAGGGGATCGCGGAGGGGATGACCGAGGAAGAGACGGCGCTCTCCCGCTCGACCCCGGGATTCCATATGCCTTCCCCCTAAGAACACCCTCTGACGCTCAGCACGCTCCTACGCCGCGCGGGCCACAAGGTGTGCGCGGCTGACAGCAGCACCGAGGCCGTGGCACTGCTGGAGCAGCACGCCTTCGACCTGCGCCAGAAGCTGGGGCCCAACGCCAGCGCGCCGCGCTACATCCTCAATGTGCGCGGCAAGGGCTACCTGCTCTCGCCCGTGGGCGAGTGAGGCGGCATAGCCTACGCTGCCGTTCCGGCGGACGCCCGCAGCAGCACGGCATCACGTGGCGCTGCGCGCCACGCGCTTCACGACCAGTGGATGTTGCTGCGCTGCTCCTGGATCACGGCGCCTTGCCCATCGAGCAGGAGGCGCATCGAGCGCCGGAGCGGGCACGCGTGGATGGCGCAGCGCCCCGCTGCCGCGTCGTCGGCCGCGATGCCATAGGGGCACGCGGTCGCGTCGCAGCACTCAGCGCTGGCGCTATAGCGTGGCGCGCCGGGCGGCCCATCAAGACGGTGCAGGCGAATGGGCGCGTCGGCAAGTTCCTCCATGCGTGCGCCGATGTAGGCCCGCAGCGTATCGAGCAGCAGGCCAAGGTCTTTTCGGGGTGCCATGAGAAACCTGCTTTCTTGCGTGCAAGCGTGGCAGCCTCGTCGCATGAGGTTGCCACGCTTGCGCAGGAGCGGGCGCGAGCTACACCTGGCACAGATACGGCTGGCTTTGCTGCGCCAGGTACGACCACGGCGAGGGCCCTTCAGCCTGCGGGTCTTCCACCACCAGCGCCGTGACCATGCCGAACATGCCGTGCTCGCTCTCGGCGTGCGACAGGATGTGGCAGTGGAAGGCCCACACGCCCGCCTCGTCGGGCTCGACGACCACGTCCCAGCGCTCGCCTGGGGCGATGTTGAGCGTGTCGCACTGCCAGGGCTGCTGCGGCCAGCCGTCTTTGGCGATCACGGTCATCGGGAAGCCGTGCAGATGCATGGGGTGGATCTGCGAGCCCTCGTTCATGTAGCGGATCAGGATCTTCTCGCCAAGCTTGGCCGCCAGCGGCGCGGTGGCCGGGAAGCTCTTGCCGTTGAGCGTGAAGCCGCCGTTGGAGTCGTTGAGGATCATAATGTACTCGCGGTCGTAGGCGCCCCCGGCGTAGTAGCTCGGGTTCTTCGGCTCGACGATGAAGGCGCCGAGCAAGCCCTTGCCCACCTGCTTGGTGGAGTTGTGGTGCGCGTGGTACATGTGCGAGCCGGCAGGCTTGGCGACGAACTCGTAGATGTGCGTTTCGCCCGGCTTGATCGGCGGCTGTGTGATGAATGGCACGCCGTCGACTGCGTTCGGCACCATCAGGCCGTGCCAGTGGACTGCGGTGCTTTCGGGTAGGTTGTTCGTGAGGACCACCCGCACCTTGTCGCCTTCGGTCACGCGGATTAGGGGGCCTGGCATGGTGCCGTTATACGTCCAGGCGTCCACGATGACGGTGGGCGTAACCTGCCACTGCACCACCTTGGCCTCCAGCGTGAACACCTTGACGTCGCCGTCGCGCGTGAAGGGCAGGGGAAGGTTGGCCTCGCCCTCGGTCTTGGCAGGGTAGGCCTTCACGCCGGCCTCGTGCATCGCGTCCATCTTCTGCCAGTCGATGGGCTCGGCCTGCGGCTGCGGTTGCCCCTCGCCCGCGTGGCTGCTCGCGGGCGCCGTCGCAACAGCGACGCCCGTGTTTGCCGCCGTGACCTGGCCGCACGCCGCTAAAACCGTGGCTGTGGCGGGCACGGCCACGCCGAGGACTGAAAGCCGCAGAAAGTCGCGGCGTGAGTGGCCCGCACTCGTCGATTCGCGTAGCCGCCGGACGATGGAAAGATCGCGGAATGCCATTGGAGTACTCCACCAGGTAGCAGCATGGTGCTGGTACGCTTGCTTGATTTGCTCTTGTGAAAAGTATAACAAAGGAGACGCGCTGCGTGCGAGAAGAGATGGCAACCTATGGTGATGCGCCCGCAACGGGCGCGCGCCGCGCCACGTGGAGCATCACCACGCCGGGAGCGCCGAGCGCGAGCAGCGTCAGGATGTCGGCGAGATTGTCTGGCGGGCGCGCCAGGCGCTTCCGGTCGGCAAGCAACGCGCGGGCCTGCGCGACATGCTCGCTCTAGCCGCCACAGGTTGATCGCGCTCCCTGACCGAATGCGCTGCGCGACAGCGTCGGGACTCGGCCAGAGGCCATGGCCCTGCAC
>JAYUYB010000246.1:0-4726 GCA_043752655.1 Chloroflexota bacterium | reverse complement strand
CGCGAGGGCGATGTGGGCGCCGCCCTGCGTGACGCCACGATCATCAGCGCCGAGTACCGTACGCCGATGGCCGCCCACGCCCACCTGGAGCCCCAGGCTGCCCTCGTAGACGTGCGCCCCGACCGCGTGATCGCCCACGTGAGCACCCAGAGCGCCATGCTTGCCGCACAGTCTATTGCAAGCGTCCTTGGCCGCGAGCCGCAGACGGTCGAGGTCCACCCGACCTATCTCGGCGGCGGCTTTGGCCGGCGCATCGGCGCCGACGTGGCGGTGGAGGCCGCGCGGCTCTCGGCGGCGGCGGGGCGCCCGGTGCATGTTGGCTGGACGCGCAGCGAGGAGTTTCGCAACGGCTATGTGCGCCCGCCAACGCACCATGTGCTGCGCGCAACCCTTGGGCCGGGCGGCAGGATCACGGCGATTGAGCACAGCCAGGCCAGTAGCAACGTGCTGTTGTCGATCTTCCCAAGGCTCCTGAAAATCGCCTTCGGGGCCGACTTCGGGGCATGGCGCGGCGCCCGCATTAGCTACGCGGTGCCAAACATCACCACTACCGCCGAGCTGGCGCAGCTGCCTATCGCCACCGGCGCCTGGCGCGGCCTGGGGCTGATGGCCAACCTGTTCGCCGTGGAAAGCTTCATCGACGAGCTGGCCCACGCCGCCGGGGTGGACCCGCTGGAGTTCCGCGTCATCAACGCGGGCGATGATCTGCGCGGCCAGCGCATACGCGCCGTGCTCGCCAGCGTGGCCGAGCGCTCTGGCTGGGGTTCGGCAGCGCCCCAGGGCCGCGCGCGGGGCGTGGCCTGCTCGATCGATGCAAACACCGCAGCCGCCCACGTGGCTGAGGTCTCGCTTAAGCCCGAGGGCGGCATCAGGGTCCACAAGATCTGGGCTGCGGTCGATCCTGGCCTGCCGATCAACCCCGACGGCGTGGCAGCGCAGACCGAGGGCAACATCACCATGGGCCTGAGCTCGGTGCTCTTCGAGCGCCTGACGGTGCGCGACGGGCGCGTGGCGGCCGGTAATTTCGACGCCTACCCGCTGCTTACCATGCGCGACGCGCCGGAGATCGATGTGGCGGTGCTGCGCAGCGGCGACGTGCCCTACGGCGTGGGCGAGCCCCCGATGGGGCCAATTGCGGCTGCGGTTGCCAACGCCGTCTTCGCCCTCACCGGCAAGCGCCTGCGCGAGCTGCCACTCAGCGTGGCGTAGGCGCAACGGGCGATGCGGCACGGGGGCGCAGCCAGTCGCGGATCGCGTAGGGCAGGTAGACCAGCACAAAGGCGGCGATGCCGATGAGCTGGAGCGGGATAATATACCAGGGCCATGGGCCGAGCAAGTCGATCAGCGAGGGAAACTCTGGCGTGCGGGCGAGGAACATGTAGTTCCCGCCCGTGAGCCAGTTCACCACGCCAATGAACAGCATAAACAGGTTCGTCGCCAGGATCACGCGCAAGATCGAGCCCCAGGTGGGCCTGTAGCCCCAGGCGGCGGCGGCGAAGACTACGGCCCAGAGAATCGCGCCGTGCGAGGTCCAGAAGATCAAGTAGACAAAGTGAGGAAAGTTGTAGCCGGTGGAGCTGAGGTCGGGCGTGAGCATCGCCTGGGTGACGCCGGCGAAACCCCAGAAGTAGAGCAGCTCGTAGAGCCGATAGCGGCGCGTAGCCAGCATCAGGGCCGAGAGCGGCACCGCGAAGGTGCAGAGGTGCAGGGGCAGCGAGAACTGCACGCTCCAGATCGCGTTCGCTAGCTGCCACAGATCCCAGCCCAGCCAGTTGGCCACGCAAAGGACTACCAAACCCCAGCGTAGCCGCTCGCGCCCCGCCGGAGCCAGCTGCGGCGTGAGCAGTGCGATCAGCAGGCAGATCGCTGCCACCGCAACGAGCGGGACGAGATGCTGGGCCGAGAAGAGTAGGAAGGGCGGCCCGGCGTAGGTGCGCCCAAAGTAGTCGTCGAGCATGGCGCTTCCTGGCGATGGGCCTCAACGGCGCTGCTCGTGCCGCCCCTGCTCCAACTTCGGGGGCTGTGAGGGGAACAAAAAGGCGGGCGCAAGTGGCGCCCGCCAGGTATCTGTTAGCCTTCGCGCTCCATGGTGCCGTCGGGAAGCCAGCGGATGCGTACGCCGCCCACATCGGTCCAGGTGTCGTCCTCGTCCTCTTCGAGCTCTTCCTGCATAAGGACGGGGCCGTAGTTGCGCGCCCACTGCATCAGCTCGTCGATGGTATACCAGCCCGACTGATACTGCACCTGATCGGTCGGGTTCAGCCAGAAGCGGATCTGGCCGTCCATCCACTGCCAGCGCTCCAGCGAGCGCCAGTTTTTGCCTTGGTCGTTGAGCACGGTCTTGATCTCTTCGAGCATACGCAGCAGCTCGGGCAGGGTATGCCGGTTGCTGTAGCGTAGGTGGAGCAGCCGCTGGTTGACTGCATCACGGAGCTGCTCCAGCTCCTCGATGCCTAAGCCCGCAATATCGATGTCCGTCACAGCTGGCGTCCTTTCTGTGGATACCGGGCAGCTGGGTGGCTGTGAGTACCGAGTGGGATGTAAGGGAGGATGCAGCTGTTACGATCCGGTAGCCAATCCAGAGCGACTCTGCCAGGGATCGCCCCGACGCGTACTGCGGTGTACGTGCTTCGCCGGGTTGCGATGGCCCGCAACTATATCATACCGCAACTCTGCTCCCATTGAAGATGCCAATTAGCTGACACTGTTGTAAGCTGCTG
Organism: Chloroflexota bacterium; assembly: GCA_043752655.1. Lineage (GTDB taxonomy): Bacteria > Chloroflexota > Chloroflexia > Chloroflexales > Chloroflexaceae > OHK40. The sequence goes on along the minus strand of JAYUYB010000246.1, from coordinate 2,006 downwards.
CGTCGGTACGACGTTTGGCTGGATCGCTTTGTTCCGAGGCGCTGCTGGCATGGCGCCCGAATGTGGTACAATGTGAAGTAGCCAACAAGCAACAGTGTACGCCATCGTCCCTGTCGACGCCTCCGCACCCACGGCGGGAGGATCTTGTCCGTGGTAGTCTCGAAGAAGCTTAACGACCGGCGCCAGCGCCCAGTTCGGCCCTCTTTCAGCGCTCCCCGCCACAATCTGGCGCGCCGGGGGCGGTATAGCGCTCTCGCCGCCACCCTGATCTACGGCGCTGTCGCCGCCCTAGTGATTGCTGGCTCCGATCTTGCCAGCCTCGGCATCGCCGGGGGCCTCGGCCATCTTACCGCCCATCTGGCCGAGCGCCTAAGCTTTGTCACCGTCACTGGCGCCCTAGTCTACCTGATTGTTGCGCGCATGCTGGCCGCCTCCGCCGAGCGCGAGCGACGGCTGCACCTGGCGCTCATCGAGTCGTACGAGCACACGCTCAGCGGCTGGTCGCGGGTTCTGGAGCTACGCGACCACGAGACGGAGGGCCACAGCGCCCGCGTCACCGAGCTTGCCGTGCGCCTTGGCAGCGCTATGGGCCTAGGCGGCGAGTCGCTTGAGCAGCTGCGTCGGGGTGCGTTGCTCCACGACATTGGCAAGATCGGCGTCCCCGACGCCATCCTGCACAAGCCCGGCCCGCTGGCCGACGAGGAGTGGGCGGTGATGCGCCGTCACCCCGAGTACGCCTACAGCCTGCTCGCCCCAATCGTTTTTTTGCACCCTGTGCTCGATATCCCGTACTGTCACCACGAGCGCTGGGATGGCAGCGGCTACCCGCGCGGCCTCGCAGGCGAGGCAATCCCGCTTGCGGCCCGCATCTTCGCCGTCGTGGATGTCTGGGACGCCCTTAGCTCCGATCGGCCCTACCGCGCAGCATGGCCCCCCAGGCAGGTGCTTAGCTACCTCCAGGCCCACGCTGGCAACCTGTTCGACCCAGGTGTGGTGCATGTCTTCGCCGCCCTGGCCGAGCGCGAGCGCCTTGCCGTGCCTGCGCAGCGCCGCGTCGCCTAAACACTCCTTGCCGCTGCTAGCTGCCGCGTGCTATAATCGCGGGCGAGTCTGGCGAAGGAGCGGGTTGTGTCCATACCTCGGTATATCGGGCGGCTCCTGTGCGCCTGCCTTGTACTCCTCGCGCTCGCCGCGTGTGGCGGCACCAGCGCCCTTGCTCCCACGGAGGGCCCTGTGGCCTCGGCACCTGCGCGCACTGTGCTTATCCTCTGGCACGCTTGGCCCCAGCCTGAGGAGCGGGCCCTCGCCGCGATCGTGGAGCGCTACAACCGCGCCACGCTCGGTGTGCAGGTGGTGCTTCAGAGCCGACCTAGCGTGAGCCTGCTGGCCGATCTCAGCAGCGCCGTGGCGGCAGGCGGCGGGCCGCACCTCGCGATCATCCCTGGCCACACGCTTGGTGGTCTGGCGGAGGCAGGCAGCCTGCTTCCAATCGATGGCCTTGTGCCCAAGGGCGAGCTTGAGCGACTATTGCCCGCCGCCGTTGGCGCCGCCCAGGTGCGCAGCGCAACGGGCGCCACGCTCTACGGCGTGCCCCTCACCTTCGATACCTTAGCGCTCTACTATAACAAAGCCTACTTCACCGGTGATCCGCCCGCCGACACCGACGAGCTGTTGCGCGTGGCGCGCGGCATCACCGACACCGGCAGCGACCCGCCGTTCTGGGGCCTAGCCTACAACCTGAGTCTGGATCGCACGATCGGCTACCTGTACGCCTTCGGCGGGCGGGTCTTCGACGACAGCGGCGCTGTGGCGCTCGGCCTGGATGGGCGCACGGGCGCCGAGGCCTGGCTCAACTGGCTGCTTGCCCTGCGCGAGGACGCGCGCATCCTCGCCAGCCTGGACGGCGTGGCTGTCGATAGCGCCCTGATGACCCAGCAGGCCGCGATGACAGTGGATTGGGCCCACGCGGTGCGCAGCTACAGCGCCATCTGGCCGGGGAGCCTGGG
>JAYUYB010000245.1:0-4738 GCA_043752655.1 Chloroflexota bacterium | reverse complement strand
TTGAGCCGCTCGGTCATATCGAAGACGCGCTTCGCGCAGGTGCTGTAGCTATCGATGCGGTAGTGGCAGCGCACGCGGGCGTAGTTGATGCGCAGCAGCTTCGCCGTCTGCGTGTCGATCATCTCAACGTCGAACTCAGTCTTGAGCGGGTAGGCCGGGATGCGGGCAACCACGGTGAAGAGAAAGGGGATCGCAAAGTAGCTGCCCGATTTGATCTCGTCGGTGTTGCCGAACAGATCCCTGCGCAGCGTCACCGCGTCGGGCTGGGCCGACAGCATCTCGATGCTCAGAATCAGCCCCAGGAGCAGTGCGCCCGGAACGAAGATGCGCAGCGTGTTCTGCACAATGTCGAACTCCCAGCGCAAGCTCGCGATCAGCCAGGCGATAAGCAGCCAGAACAGGAGCATGACGATCAGAAGATTGCGCCGGCCTGGGCTCATTGTGGGTGCTCCGTACTATGCTTTTTAGCAGACAGTGTACCGCTATCATACACCCAAAAAAAGCTTTGTCCATGCACACTCCCAAACACACGCTTTTGAGCGCCGCGCTGCGCGCATGTCCCCCCATGTGAGCAGCGATTGTCGCTTGAGCTGGGCAGCATTTGCGGGTACCCTAAGGCTGCCGCATTGGCCAGGCCAGCCTCAGCCAGGAGAATTCCCCATGAGCAGCTATCACATCACCGTCGCAGAGGCCGCCGCCCGCCTGACGGCACAGAGCGCAGAGCATCTGCGCTTTGTTACGCTCCTGGCGCGCGGGCGTATGTCGCTGGAGCTGTACGCCCCTCAGGGCGAGGACGCGCAGACGCCCCACACCCAGGACGAGCTCTACATCGTGATCGCAGGCCACGGCGAGTTTGTGAACGGCGGCGCGCGCCACCCGTTTCAGCCGGGCGACGTGCTCTTTGTCCCCGCTGGCGTTGAGCACCGCTTCGAGCGCTTCAGCGCCGACTTCCAGACCTGGGTGATCTTCTACGGCCCCGAGGGGGGCGAGGGCTGATATAACATTCGTGTGCCGGGCTTGTTGTCCACAGATGACACAGATTTCCAGCCCATTGTTGGGCCCAAAGGAGCATCAACCCATGCGCGAGCTGCTACACGACACGGCCGAGCGGGCCGCCCGCTACCTGGAGCGCCTCGACGACCGGCCGGTCTTTCCATCGCCCTCGGCTGTGGCGGGCCTCGCCGCCCTGGACGAGCCGCTGCCCGAGAAGCCCTGCGCGCCTGCGGCCACGCTGCGCCTGCTGGATGAGGTGGCTGGCCCCGCCACCGTGGCCAGTGCTGGCGGGCGCTACTTCGGGTTTGTCACCGGGGGCACGCTGCCAGCTGCACTCGCCGCCAGCTGGCTCGCCGCCGCCTGGGACCAGAACGCCGCCTTCACGGTGATGTCGCCGGCAGCCGCGCGGCTAGAGGAGATCGCGCTCGGCTGGCTCGCCGAGCTGCTCGGCCTGCCGACGGGCTGCGCGGGCGCCCTGGTGAGCGGCGCCACGCTCGCGAACGTCACCGCCCTGGCCGCCGCCCGCCACGCCCTGCTGATGCGCCAGGGCTGGGACGTGGAGCGCGACGGGCTGTTTGGCGCCCCGCCGCTTAGCGTGGTGGTGGGCGACGAGGTGCATGTGAGTGTGCTGAAGGCCCTTGGCCTGCTTGGCCTTGGGCGCGAGCGCGTGCTACGCGTGCCTGTGGATGCACAGGGCCGCCTGCGCGCCGACGCCCTGCCGCCCCTGAGCGACTCCACCATCGTCTGCCTACAGGCCGGCAACGTGAACACTGGCGCCTTCGACCCGGCGCGCGAGGTGATCGCCGCAGCTAGGGCGGCCGGGGCCTGGGTACATGTGGATGGCGCCTTCGGGCTCTGGGCGGCCGCCAGCCCCGCCTACGCACAGCTCGCCGACGGGCTTGGCGACGCCGACTCCTGGGCCACCGATACCCACAAGTACCTGAACGTGCCCTACGACAGCGGCGCCGTCTTCTGCCGCCACCCCGAGCAGCTGCGCGGCGCGATGATGGTTGGCGCCGCCTACCTCCAGACGGCGGATCAGCGCGAGGCGGCGCACTACGGCCCGGAGTTCTCGCGGCGCGCGCGTGGCATAGAGGTCTGGGCGGCCCTGCGCACGCTTGGGCGCGCGGGCGTAGCCGAGCTGGTGGAGCGCACATGCCGCCACGCCCGCCGCTTTGCCGCAGCGCTGCGCGACGCAGGGCACACGGTGCATAACGAGGTGGTGCTCAACCAGGTGCTGGTGAGCTTCGGCGACGCCGACACGACGCGCGAGGTGGTGGCGGCGCTGCAGGCCGAGGGCACCTGCTGGGCTGGGGCGACCACCTGGCAGGGGCACGCCGCCATGCGCATCAGCGTCTCATCGTGGGCCACCAGCGATGAGGATGTGGAGCGCTCGATTGCAGCGATGCTGCGCGTGGCGCGTGGGCTCTGAGCGCCAGGGGTACGTCAGGGTCGGGAGGCGGGCGCGTGAACGCGCGCCGTGGTGGCGCGCTGCGCCGGGCGCCCGCCTGCGCGGGCGGGTCCGGACGCGGCGGCGCAGGCCGACGTGCGTCCGCAGGCCCGGCCGCCGCGGGTTCAACCGCCTGATGCTGGCAACAGCGCCGACCGTGCTGCGCTTCAGTTGCCGCTGAAGGCGCGCGGCATAGGCAAGCGTTAAAATAGCCACGATCTCGCGCGCCGAAGGCGGTCAACTGCAAGCGCTTGTTCGGCCACGCGCCTGGCGTTCGTGATAGCGCCAGCCAGTGCGGCACTACGCCGGTTCTACGCAGGCTCAGCTTCAATGATGCTGAATGGTGAGTCCGTAGGAGTAATCTTGATGAGTTCCAGTCCGGCTTGCCGCAGCACGTCACGATATTCGGCTTCGGTTCGCTCACGAGCGTAGGAACTGTTTCTGATACTGGAGAGAAATAGCCTATAGCCTTCCTCAGTTGATTGTAAAGCAATCGATCTGCGGAATGCCCTTTGGCACATACCTGTCAGTATGATCGTTTGATATTTATTGTAATTCGCGCTTGATTATGCTCTTTATATGTAGATGAGTTGATTGACGATTTCGTCTGACGTCGTCTGATTGAGGATCAGCAGCAGTCTTCGGACAAGTTCGTGGGGGCGATGTCGCACGCCGATAATGATTCCCCCATGCGGTTTCCCGGTTGCAAAATATGCGTTTGCGAACCCCTCAAAATCGGCACGATTATGGGTAAAGAACGCTTTTTGCTGCACCATCGCATAGTCAAGTTGTGCTTGGTCGCTCCGTCCCAAGTTTCCTGCGTCGCGGGTCGTTTCGACCAGAAAGCCTCGGGCACGCAGCAATTCAGCGATAAGAATATCAACATCCTCATCAAGGTACAGGTCGATAAAGAGCTTTACGTTACGTGACATGTGGGTCAATCAGTTCGTCGGGAATGCGATTCTTCTCTATATACGCGAGGATCTCTTCTTGATGGTCGCTGTAGTAACTCAGTGCGTCAAATACCTGGGCCAAACGCAGATGCGGAAGCGATTGTGGAATAGCCTCTGGCGCAACGCCTTGGCGCCAAAGTTCAACAATGGCGCGAACGGATGTCCGTGTCGCAACAATAATGGGCTCTCCACTGAGAATTGATGCATCTCGAACGATATAGCGATGTGCGGTTATGGTCATATCGTTGTTCCTTCCGCTCTTGGTTCTTGGCGAAACGGGTCTGAGACGAAGTATACCACATACGTGCGGTATGATCTCGGGTATCTCGTTAGCCGCGCCTAACATGACGTAGCCCTACTCTGAGCGCCAGGGCCACACCTGCGGTATAGTGGTGGCGTAGCTCGTCGCACCCCAGAGGAGGGGCCTCGATGTCTGCAAAGAGCGTGCTTGGCCCCCGAGCACCGCCGATAAGTGTCCAATCACGTTCATAAGCGTCCTGGCGCCCCTATAGCAAAGAGTTATGCGCTACAAATTCCACACCGCCGATGTCTTCACCACCCGCGTCTTTGGCGGCAATCCGCTTGCGGTCTTCCCCGATGCGCGCGGCCTCGACGGCGGCAGCATGCAGCGGATCACGCGCGAGTTCAATCTATCGGAGACGGTTTTCGTGCTGCCGCCCGACGACGCGGCCAACACGCGGCGGCTGCGCATCTTCACCCCTGGCGGCGAGTTGGCGTTTGCTGGCCACCCGACCGTGGGCACGGCCTTTGTGCTGGCGCATGTGGGCGCGCTGCCCCTAGCGGGCGATGAGCTGCAGATTATCTTCGAGGACCCGGCCACTGGCTCGGCGGCTGCGGCCCTCGCTGGCTACCTGGCACCGCGCGCCGGCCGGAGCGATGGCACGCTGCGCTGGGTGCTAGAGCAGGGCTTCGAGATGGGTCGCCCGAGCATCATTGAGCTGGCGGCCGACATGGCGGGCGGTGCGCTCCAGGCCGTGCGCGTCGCAGGCGCGGCCGTGATGGTGAGCGAGGGCTGGTTCGAGCTACCCGAGGCAGAATGAGCAAGCAACCCTGCACCGCCTTCACCCTGGCCGCCCTACTCCTGCTGCTGGCCTGCCTGTTGCCGCCCGCCGCGCTGCCCGCCCGCGCAGCAACGCGCCAGCCGCCTGTGCCGCCCACGCTCTTCGGGCTGAACATGTACGTTACGGGCCGCGAGCGTAGCGACGCCGAGGCAGCCGCCCTCGTAAGCCTCGCCGGACCGATCGGCGCTCGCTGGACGCGCGAGGAGATCTGCTGGGCCTGCTGGGGCCGCGAGGAGGAGAACCGCTTCTACGACCGCAGG
>JAYUYB010000244.1:0-4744 GCA_043752655.1 Chloroflexota bacterium | reverse complement strand
CCTGTGGCAAAAGGTTTTTGCCCCCTCGTTTAGCATGGTGAATCAGGCCCTCACCCCCCAACCCCCCTCTCCCGTTCAGGGAAAGGAGGCGCCGAAGGTATCCTGATGCAGAGAACCCTCTCCCCTTGAGGGAGAGGGGCAGGGGTGAGGGCCACAAATGCCGACATTAACTTAGCCCAGGCCCCAAGGAGCCCCCCGTATGCGCGCTCTCCCCTCGCCGGCACGCTTCTATCTGATCGGGCTCTGGTGCCTGGCGCTCGTTGTAGGCGGCGCGCTCTCGGCCCTGCTCTGGAAGAGCCCAACCCCCGCCGAGCTGCTCGCCGCCCTGATCTTCATGACGCTGCTCACCTTCGCCGACATGACCGCCTTCGAGCTCGATAATGGCCGCCTGATCTCCATCGCCGTGGCCGTGCTGATCGGCGCCCTCACCTCCGTAAGCTGGCCCATGCTCCTGGCTGTGATCGTCGGCGGTACGATCCTCGGCGCCATGTCGCGCGACCTCGACTGGTGGCAGATCGTTTCCACCATCGCTGTGCGCTGGCTGGCCGCCGCCGCCGCCGTAGGCATCGCCGCCCTCCACCGTGGCGGCTGGATGCTCGAGCCCGGCCTCGGCAGCCTCCCCTACACCAGTATCCTCTCGCTGCTGCTGCTCGTCGTTACCGGGGCCACCTTCTACCTGATCGAGCGCGGCGCCGTGGCCGGCCTCGAGCGCTTCACCGAGGGCACCCCCCTGCGTGACGGGCTGCGCCCCCGGCCACAAGAGTTCAGCTGGTACACGCTGCTGCTCGCCCCCCTTGGCGGCCTGATCGCCCTGCTCTGGCAGATCACCGGCCTCTCGGTGCTGCTCGGCCTTGTGCCCATGGTGCTGCTCCAGCGCGTGCTGCGCAGCCAGAGCGAGGTGATCCGCGTCAATAACGAGATGCAGAAGTTCTCCGCCGACTCCAGCGCGCTCTCCAGCCGGCTCGAGCGCCTTCAGGGTCTGATGATCGCGCTGATCACCACGCGCGATCTGCCCACCATGCTCCAGACGCTTGTGGAGGGCCTGGCCGAGCAGATGAGCGCCGCCAACGGCTGGGTGGTGATCCTCAACGACCAGCAGCTCCCCGAGATGGTCGCCTCCCATAACCTGCCCATCGCCGCCGACGGCCCCGGCCCCTACACGGTGCCGCTGCCCAAAAGCTACGACAGTGTGCTGGGCCGCCAGCGCGTGGTGATGTTCACCGACCAGCATACGCAGACCCTGGCGCCCCTGCCCGAGCTCACCCAGGGCATCTTCTGGAATGCCCTGGTCTGCATCCCCCTGGTCGACGAGAAGCGCGTAATGGGCGCGATCTGCCTGACCTTCGCCGAGATCCGTGGCCTGAACGAGGACGACCAGCGTGTGCTGATGGCCTTCGCACGCCAGGCCGCCACCGTGATCGCCAACGCCCGCCTCTTCCGCAAGGTTCAGGAGTCGCAGGCCGAGCTGATCCAGTCGTCGAAGCTGGCCGCAGTGGGCACCTTCGCCGCCGGCATCGCCCACGAGTTCAACAATCTGCTCGCCGGTATGCTCGGCTACGCGCAGCTCGGCCTCGCCACCCCCGAGGAGGAGACCAAGAACGAGTCGCTCAAGGTGGTTGTAGACACCTGCCGTCGCGGCAAGAGCATCACCGGCAGCCTGCTCACCTTTGCGCGCCGCCAGGAGCCCCGCCGCGAGCTCGCCGACCTCTACGACGCCGTCACCAGCACGCTCACGCTTATGGAGATCGAGCTGCGCAAGCATAATATCCAGGTGGTGCGCGAGATCAACCCTGTGCCGCTCACCATCTGCGACTCCGGCCAGATCTCGCAGGTCTTTCTGAACCTGCTCACCAACGCCCGCGACGCGATGAAGCCGAAGGGCGGCAGCCTCACCGTGTCGCTCGGCGGCGACGAGCAGACGATCGTGCTGGCCGTGCGCGACACCGGCATCGGCATCCCCAACCAGATCCGTGATAAAATCTTCGAGCCCTTTTTTACCACCAAGGGCGCCCTCGGCGGCAGCGCAACACCCGGCACCGGCCTAGGCCTCTCGGTGAGCTACGGCATTGTGAAGAGCCATGGCGGCGCGTTCGAGGTGACGAGCGAGCCCGGCAAGGGCAGCACAATGACCGTGCGCCTGCCGGTGGTGGAGACGCCGGAGGCGGCTGCGGCCATCGTCGAGGCCGAGCGCGAGCCAGCCGAGCTGCCCAACCTGCGCATCCTGCTCGTCGACGACGATACTTCGATCACGCGCTCGCTCAAGCGGCTGCTGGAGCAGATCGGCCACAGCGTCACCGTGCGCGCTGATGGCCAGGTCGCCCTGGACGCCTACAAGTCCGGCGACTTCGACATCGTGCTGAGCGACCTGGCCATGCCGGGCATGAACGGACTCGATCTGCTGCGCGCGCTGCGCGCCTACGACGCCGACGCCAAGGTGCTCATCCTTACCGGGCAGACGACGGGCACCCAGATGCAGGAGGCGCTACGCCTTGGCGCCGCCGACGTGTTGCGCAAACCCTTCGAGCTAGAGGAGGTGCTGCGCGCCATGCGCGGCGCGTTCGCGCGCAAGGGCGCCACCGTAGCACGCTAAGCGCCACAAGTACGGGCGCTCCTTGTCATACAGGGTATGGGCGCCCCTCGTGGGCGCCCTCCGCCTCTTTTAGGTGAATCCTCTCATGCTCAGCCTACTCTGTCCCACGCCAGCGCCGCCCCGCAGCCGCAGCCCCGCCGCCTGGGCCGACGACCTGGCGCTGGAGCCGCTGGTGCGCGCGCTCAGCCTGAGCGCCACCTACCAGGGCGCAGTGCGCGGCGTGCTCACCGACCTCTGCGACGACCAGGCGACGATTCGCTACCGCCAGGATCTGCTCGCAGATCTGCTGGCGCTGCCCGAGCTCGCCGCGCAGCTAGAGGCGCTGCTCCCCGACATCGGCGCTGCCACCCTGGTCGGCACTGGCCGCTGGTCCGGCGAGCTGGGCGTTGTGCAGATCGCCGGCCGCGTCGCCGAGCTCGAGCGCTACGTCGCCATCATTCGCGCCCTGCTCGACGTACTGGAGGCCGCGCGCCCCTCGCTCCACGCTGTCGGCTGGCACGCGCTCCACGCCGAGCTGGCCGCCCGCGCCGCCGCAGACGAGTTTCGCGCGCTAGAGGCGGAGCTGCCCGCGCTGCGCGCTCGCCTGGAGCAGGCTGGCAGCGTCACACTCGGCATCAACCTCGACGCCCAGCTTCAGCCCGAGAGCGCGACGCTGCTCAGCGTGAATCCTGGGCGCTTCGGCGGCCCGCGCTCGCTGCTCGGGCGCCTGCTTGGCGGGCGCGACGGCGAGGTCGGCCTCACACTGCTGCGCCAGGCCAGCGAGCGCCAGCCGTTCGGCCCGGATCGCACGCTGTTTCTGGATCTGAGCTACTTGCTGGAGGAGGTGGCCGCGCCGGTGGCCCAGGCGCTCGCGCGCTTTGGGCGCAGCTCCGGCGCCGAGCTGCGCGCGCTGGAGCACGAGCTCGCCTTCTACCTCGGCGCGGCCCAACTCGTCCGCAAGCTGCGTGCTGCCGGGCTCACGCTCTGCCGCCCCGAGCTGCTCCCGCCAGAGGCCCGTGTCTTCGATGCGCCAGGGCTCTACAACCTTGAGCTCGCGCTGCGCGTGCGCGAGGCGACAACCGACCAAAACGCCGTGCCCGCTGTCGTCGGCAACGCTGTGGCCTTCAGCGACGAGGCGGGCCGCATCTTTGTGCTCACGGGGCCAAACCGTGGCGGCAAGACGACCTACACGCGCGCGGTGGGGCTGGCCCAGGTGCTCTGCCAGGCTGGGCTGCCCGTGCCCGCAACGGCGGCCCGCATCAGCCCCGTCGACGCGATCTTCACGCTCTTCCCCGCAGCCGAGCAGGCGCGCACCGGGATGGGCCGCCTCGACGAAGAGGCCGAGCGGCTGGCCGGCATCTTTCGCCAGGCTAGCGCCCGCAGCCTGGTGCTGCTCAACGAGCCGCTTGGCAGCACGAGCCCCAGGGAGGCCCTCGTGATCGCCCGCGATGTTGTCTGCGGCCTGCGCATACTCGGCGCCCGCGCCATCTTCGTCACCCATTTGCACGAGCTGGCCTTCGCCGCGAACGAGCTAAACGAGCTGGTGGAGGGGCCGAGCCGTGTCGTCTCGCTGGTGGCTGGCGTCGCAGCCGAGGCCGATCGCACAGGCACGCCGCGCACCTACCGCATCGGCCCTGGGCTGCCCCATGACCGCAGCTACGCCAGCGACATCGCCCTTGCCCACGGCCTCCAGCTCAGCCAGATCGCGCAGACCCTGCGGGAGCGCGGCGTGTGAGCTAGTGGCAAACCACCGTGATGTTGCTGGATAGAAATTCGTGGGTGCGCCCCTTGTGGGCGCCCGGTCGGGCACCCCACTACCGCAGCTCCGGCATCTCCACCGGCTCCTCGCGCGGCTCGCAGATGCCGCAGAAGAGCGCGCGCGCCGTGACGATGGCCTTCTGGCCGCCCTTCTGGCCGGCGTAGAGCGCCACGATGTGCGGCATCTCCCGCGCGTGCTCCTTGCACACCGCCCGCCCACAGAAGACGCAGCTGCCGTGGGCGGGCCGCTCACAATGCCAGCAGTTCATAGCGTTCCTTCTTATCGCCGTATGATCGGCAGGTAGACCAGGGTGCGCGGATCGACCACGTGTGTATCAACGTCGCTGTTGTCGCTGTTCAGGGTGCCGGAGGCGAAGGCTCCATCCAAGCTAGCGACTCCACCTTCACGTCGCGGGT
>JAYUYB010000243.1:0-11170 GCA_043752655.1 Chloroflexota bacterium | reverse complement strand
AGCCGAAGGGGCCGTAGATCGGCCCGCTGCTGCCGTCGAAGAGGTGGCTGCCGTGGCCCTCCACGCCGATGGCGATGCCCGCGTGCTGGGTTGTGCCGTCGGGCCGCACCAGGCGCGCGCCCACCACGCCCACCTCGCGGCGCTCCGCCCAGCCCACCAGCTCGTCGAGCCACCCGGAGTCCAGCACCTCGGTGTCGTTGTTGAGGAAGAGCAGCCGGTCGCCGGTGGCGTGGCGGGCGCCAACGTTGTTCGCGCGGCCCCAGTTGAACGGCCCCGGCAGCTCCACGAGCGTCACACGCGGGTCGGCGGCGAGCTCGACGTACAGCGCGGCCGTGGCGGGCTCGCTGCTGCCCGTGTCCACCAGCACGATCTCGAAGCTTGGGTAGGCCGTGGCGCGCAGGATCGAGCCGACGCAGGCGCGCAGTAGCGCGGCCTTGTCCTTGGTGGGAATGATGATCGAGACCTTGAGCCCGAAGGTTGGCCAAAGCACGCGGGCCAGGCCCTGCTCGCTCACCTGCACCTCGGCCCCAACGGCGCCCGTGCGCCGCAGGTGGCCCTCCAACGCGCGGCGCTGCGCGGCGATGGCCCAGGGCTTTGCTGTGGCCTCGCGCGCTGCCGAGCCGGGAACCTGACGCCAGTGGTAGAGCACCTGGGGGATGTGGTAGATCCGCGTGGTGCGCTCGGAGATACGCAGGGCCAGGTCCCAGTCCTGTGCGCCGTCCGTGGCGGGGTCGAAGCCGCCGAGCTCGGCCACCAGGCTGCGGCGGAACAGCCCGTGCATCAGGTAGTTGGTGGAGAGCAGCAGGGTAGGCGAGGGGGCCTGGGGCTTGAACCAGGGGCTATGGCGCGTGGCGCCGTCCTCGCTGAGCTTGTCCTCATCGAAGCAGACGGTGTCGGCGTCGGGGTTCCGTTGCAGCAGCGACACGCAGGCGAAGAGCGCGTTCGGGGCGAGGGCGTCGTCGTGATCGAGGATAAGCACAAACTCGCCCTGGGCCATGGCGAGGGCGGCGTTGGAGTTGGCGGCGATCCCGGCGTTGGCGCCGAGCAGCGTCACGCGCACGCGCGGGTCGGCTGCGGCAGCCTGCTCTAGGATGGCGCGCTGCTCGGGGGCGGAGCCGCCATCGGCCACGCACAGCTCCCAGCGCCCATACGTCTGGGCGTACAGCGAGGCGATGGCGGCGCGCAGGGCGGCGGGCGGCGGATTGTACACCGGCATAATCGCGCTGATCAGGGGCTGGTACGCCAGAGCCTGCGCCTGCTCGCGCTGCCGCTCCAGCTCGGCGGGGCCTGGCTCGGTGGCGGCGATCCAGCGGGCGTAGGGCGCGTCGCTCGCTGCGCTCGCCCCGCGACCGGGAGCATCGCTCGTTGCACTCGCTGGGGAGACAAGGAGACCAGGAGCGCCTGACGGCTCCAACGGGCTCTCTCCTTGTCTCCTTGTCTCCTTGTCTCCTTGTCTCCTTGTCTCCTTGTCTCCTCGTCTCCTCGCCAGCCAGCGCAGCGCCCGCATCACGCGCCCGCGCTCCAGGCCGCGCACGAGCGCCTCCAGGCGGGCGATGTGCGTATTTTTGGTGGCGAGCTCGGCCTCCAGGCGGGCGGCGTAGGCGCGCAGCTCGCTCGCCTGGGCCTGGGGGGCGGCGACGGCCTCGCGGATCAGGCGGGCGGCCCGCTCGTCGCGGGAGCGTAGGGTGCGGGCGGCGGCCTCGGCCTGGAGGCTGGCACTGGCGGCGCGGGCCTCGGCGTCCACAAGCTGCTCGCGCTGCTCCAGGGCAAGCTGGCGCAGGTCGCCGCGCTCGCGCCAGAGCTCCCAGAAGCGGCGCTCGTAGTCGCGCACCAGGCGGTGGGGCGGCTCGCTGCGGCGGCGGAAGCGCGTGGCCCAGGGCGTGATAAACGAGGCGTCGAAGTCCACGTCGCGGAAGAGGCCGTGCTGGGCGAAGAGCGCGGCCCAGTACTCGGGCGGATTGACGTTGAAGTGGGTCGGCTCTTTGTAGTCCAGCGGCGACGAAGAGAAGAGCACGTCGTCGCTGTGGGCGCAGAAGTTCGCCACGGCGCGCTCGGCCTCGGCGCGCGGCATATGCTCCAGCACCTCGATCGAGACGATCAGGTCGTAGCGGCGGCCGAAGGGCGCGGCCACAGAGCCCACGCGCACAAAGGGCTGCACCGACGGGTGGGCGCTGCCGATGGCGAACTCCGAGATGTCCACGCCCTCCGCGTCCACCTGGCGGGCGCGCAGCTGCTCCACGAGCATGCCGAGGGCGCAGCCCGCATCCAGCACAGAGCCCGGCCCGATCTCCGCCACGATCTTGTTCGCCACGCCCGCAAAGAACGCGAGCCAGCGCTCGTCGCGCCTGTAGGGCAGGCCGAGGCCAGTAGCGTAGTAGGCGGCGTCAAAGAGTGTGTTTGCCTCAGGGCTGGTCATCGCTCGCTTCGCTTGCTTTCTGGCGAGGAGACAAGGAGCATCGCTCGCTTCGCTTGCTGGGGAGACAAGGAGACAAGGAGCGCCTATCGGAGCACCCAGGTTGTCTCCCGGTCTCCCGGTCTCCCGGTCTCCCGGTCTCCCGGTCTCCCGGTCTCCCGGTCTCCCGGTCTCCCTGTCACCCTTGCCAGCTCCACGCCCCCGGCAGCGCCAGCATCCCATAGCGCTCGCGGCCGCTGTTGTGAACCACCAGGGGGTAGAGCCGGTCGTGCAGATCAAAGATATGGCTCTGGGTGCGATCCACCACGGCGGCACTCACCTGGTAGCGGCCGGTGTTCAGCGCCAGGGCGGGGATACGATAGTCGATCTGGCCTGGGCCGTCCACAACGGGGATGCGCAGCTCGTCGAAGCCGGTGTTGGGGCCAGTAAGCCATGTGCCGCTCTCGTGGTAGATGCCGAGGCCGAAGACGGGCTCCTCCACGCGGATGTGGGCCGTGTAGTGCAGGCGGACCGTCAGCTGCTCGCCGGTCTGGAAGACGCCGCGCTCCTCGCCGGTGGCGTTCAGGAGCTGCACGCGGGTGATCTCAACCTCGCGGCTGCCGCGCCGGAAGGGGTTGGCTGTGTCTGCGGGGGGCGTGTCGCCGGGGTGCTCGGCGGCGAGACGCTCCTGCTCCTGGCGGTTCACATCGGCGAGGTACGCGTCGATCACCTTGCTGGCGGGGCCGGTCGCCATCTGGCGCCCGTGGTCGAGCCAGACGGCCACATCGCAGAGTGAGCGCACCACATCGAGCGCGTGCGAGACGAAGATAATCGTCTTGCCGGCGCGGCGGAAGCCGTAGATGCGCTCCATACACTTGCGCTGGAAGGCCTCGTCGCCCACGGCGAGCACCTCGTCGGTGATCAGGATGTCGGGGTCCACAGCGGTGGCCACGGCGAAGGCGAGGCGCGTGTACATACCTGAGGAGTAGTGCTTGATCTCGGTGTCGAGGAAGTCGCCGATGTCGGCGAAGGCGGCGATCTCGGGGAGCTTGCCCTGCATCTCGCGCTGGCCGACGCCCATCAGCGAGCCGTAGAGAAACAGATTATCGCGCCCGCTGAGGTCCGGGTGGAAGCCGCTGCCAAGCTCTAGCAGGGCGGCGATACGCCCACGCGTGCGCACGCTGCCGCTGCTGGGCTCGAGGATGCGCGTGATCAGCTTGAGGGCGGTGCTCTTGCCGGCACCGTTATGGCCCACGAGCCCAAGGCTCTGGCCCTGGTTCACGCGGAAGTCCACATCCCGCAGAGCCCAGAAGGTATTGGCGGGGGGGCGGCGGCGCACCAGGCCGATCACGCGCTCCTGGATCGTCTTGCGCTCCTCTTTATGGAGCGTAAAGCGCTTGCTTACGTTGTCGAATTCAATGACGGGCGACACCTAGATCTCCTCGCCGTCTGGAGCACGAACAGCGCGAAGGACTGCGAACCACCGCGAACCTGGCCACGCGCGTGCGCGGTTCGCGCCCTTCGCCCCCGTTCGCACCGTTCGTGCTCCAGACGGTTCGTGGCCTTTCGAGGCTTCGTGCTCCAAAGGGCTCGGGCGTCCGGGCAGCTTATTCGAAAGGGATTGCACCTAGATCTCCTCGCCAAAACGGCGGCTGCCGCGCTGAAAGAGCCAGTAGCCGACGGCCAGGATCAGCAGCGCCGTGACACTAACGCGCAGCACGCTGGTGAGGGCGGGCAGCCCGGGCGTGGGGATCTGGCCAAGCGGCACGGCGGCGCCGTAGAGCACCTCGCGGTAGAACTCGATCAGCGAGGCCATCGGGTTCAGCCAGCGCAACAACCGCACCGCCGGCCCGTCGCCCAGCGTGCTCAGCGGGTAGATCACGGGGGTGAGGAAAAACCAGATGTTCACGATGATGCCCACAAGATGCACCACATCGCGGAAGAAGACCGCCGTGGCGCCCAACAGCAGCGCCAGCCCCGCCAGCAGCACGGTCTGGATGATAATCAGCACCGGCAGGTAGGCGAAAGTCCAGCTGAAATTGAGCCGACCCATGCTCAGCAGTTGCACCACGGCCATCACCAGGAACATCATCGGCAGCGACAGCAGGAAGTTGAGCAGGCTGGAGAGCACGCCGGTGAGCGGCAGCACCTCACGCGGGAAGTAGACCTTCTTGACCAGGGCGGCGTTGTCGATGATGCTGCGCGTGCCGCTCATCACCGCCTCGGCGGTGTAGTTCCAGGGCAGCAGCGCCACGATAATGAAGACGGGAAACTGCGCGATGCCGCCTGGCAACAGCAGCCCGAAGACGATCACATACACCAGCATCATGCCAAGGGGCGCCAGCTGCGTCCAGAGGTAGCCGAGCGCGCTGCCCTTGTAGCGCGAGCGTAGGTCGCGCAGCACAAGGTTGCGGATCAGCTCGCGGTAGCCCCAGATTTCAACGACTTTGCCCGTGACGCCTGCGCTGCGATCAACCGCGACGCCGGCGGTGCCAAAGGCCAGGCCCACCAGCGTTGCGAGCAGGATCAGCTGCGGGATGTAGCGTGGCTCGGGCGCTACGGGCGGCGTGGCAGCAACGCTGTGGGCCGCCGAGGGCGTGGTGGGGTCGAAGCGGGCATCCGGCTGCTCCAGCACAAATGCCAGCGCGGCCTCCACGGCGCGCAGGCGGGCGATCTCGCGGTCGCGCTCGGCGCGCTCGACGGCGGCGGCGGGGCTGGTGGCGGCGCATGTCTCCAGGGCGGCCTCGCGGGCGGCGGTGTCGCTGAGGCCGCTGGTGGCGCAGAGGGCGTCTAGGGTGGCGTTGCGCGTATTGAGCGCGAAGCGCCAGAGGTCGGAGCGGGCCTCGAGCGCGCGGGCCAGGTCGCTCAGCTCCTCACGCGGGAGGGCGGCGATGTCGCGGGGGGTGGAGACGGGCTCCAGATCGCGCGACATAGGGAAGGCCGAGCTGCGAATGATCTCGCGCAGCAGCAGGTCGAAGGGGCCGGGGGCGGCGAGGCCCTGTGGCTCCATGGCGAGCCAGAGCTCCCAGCCGAGCATGTTGCGCAGGATCTCGCGCCCGCCGGCGGCGCGCACCTGGCGGGCCAACTCCTCGGCGGCGCTATTGGCGAGGGCCTGAGCCTCGGCGCTGGTGCCCGCCACGCCGCGCACCTGGACCACACCGGGGGTGCCAGGCAGGAACTCCACGCGGTAGGTGGGCTGGCCTAGGCGCACGTCGCCGCTGGCCAGGGCGCGCTGGCGCAGGGCCTCGCTGGCATCGCCGATCGCCACCTGCAGCCCGGAGACGCGGGGCGCAACCTGGCCGTAGATCCCGCCGTAGCGCGTGGTGTCGAAGCGCGTCTCGGCGTTGGCGTAGTAGAGCAGGGGCTGCGAGAGCACGCGCGGCGCGGCCACGGCCAGGGCGCCGGCCACGCAGAGCAGCACCCACAGCCACTGGTACAGGCGCAGCCCGAAGAACGGCGCATTAAGAATAGCAAATTGCGCAAGCAGGCGCTCCCACCACGAGCTGCCGCCGCGCTTCTCAGCCGTGCTAGCCACGGGGCGCCTCCTCGCTGGCAGCAGCACTGCATGTTGGATGTTGCATGTTGGATTTTGGATTGCTGGCAGCACTGCTGCATGTTACATTTTGCATTTCGATCACGGCGTCAGCCATACTTCTACCTCCACGCTCTGCCCTGCGGCCAGATCGAAGCTGGCGACACCCGCAGCGGGCCACCAGCCGGTGCCGCGCGGCACCTGCCGCTCGCGGAGCAGCAGCTCGTCGCCGCTCACAAGCACGCGCTGCGTGGCGCTTGGCATATGCAGCGAGAGCCCCGGCAGATCCTGCTGCGAGCGATTCGTAAGCGTAAAGGTCATCAGGCGGCCGTCGGCCTCTTCGCGCTGGGCTAGGCCCTCGACGCGCACGCCCTCCACGGCGGCCTGCCAGCCGGCGATCTCGCTGAGCGGGGCGACCCAGAGGCGGCGGTCTTCAGCCACGCGGCGCACCACGCGGCCCCACGCGGCGATCTGCGCGGGGGCGACAACCTCCTCGGTGTGTGCCCAGAGGTCGATCATGCCGCCCGCCTCGACGGCGCGCTCGATCTGGCGCAGCGCGAGGCTCACGCGCTCGGCGGTGAAGTAGAAGTCGGGGCAGGCCAGGATGCGGCTCTCGCGGCCGGGCACCCAGCGGCAGCGCGGCTCCAGGATCACGCCGTCGGCGTTGGCGGGGAAGAGGCTGTACTGGGCCTGGTCGCTCAGGCGCGTCACGCTGCTGATCCCGGCGCGCTCCAACGCGTCCCAGGCGGCATCGCTCATACCGGCGCTGCCGCTCCAGGGGAAGGCGAGCGATCTGGCGGGCGGCACGCCGCGCTCGGCGGCGACGTTGTTCCAGGTCTGGAGATCGAGCTGCCAGCTGGCAAGATCGGCGAGTCCGCCATACAGATGGCTGAAGGTGTGGCTCTGGATCTCGTGGCCGGCGGCGAGCAGGGGGCGCACAAGATCGCCAAAGTACCAGGCCGGGTCGCTGGCAAGCGTGCCGTACGGGTCGTCGGCGAACCAGGGGGTCGTCTCCCAACGGTCGCTCGTCCAGCCGTTGGCCTTGTTGGCCCAGGGGAAGGTCGGGTCGCCCATGAAGCTGCGGCGCTCGGGGTTGCCGAGCAGAAAGTTATAGCCGGTGGCGTAGTAGGTGGCGCGCACGCCGTAGGGCTCGAAAATCGCCAGCGTGGTGGTGATCCCCTCGCGCATGCGCAGGCCGCGCGAGACATGGTCCTCGGTGAAGTGCGGGTCGTCCACCGAGCGCGAGTGGACGAGGCCGCCCATGCTGGTCTCCCAGTCGAAGGTGAAGGCGACGGCGGCCTGGCGGGCGAGCGGCCAGCGCGCCACACGGGGCGGGTCGTCGGGCGGCAGAAGGGCGGGGGCCGCGAGGCCTGCCAGCGCGGAGCCGCCCTGGAACAGCCCCATGGCGTCGAGGTAGATGCGGTCGTCGGAGGCGGGCTCGACGCGCACGGCGAGCGTGGTGGCGCCCGCTGGCGCAACGAAGCCGCCAAGCAATGGCGCCCAGTCGCGTGGGGGCGCCTCGGGCGTCCAGAGGGCCACGGGCTGCCAGAGCGTGGCGTCATCGCGCAGCGTGGCGCCGGTGGCGTCGCGCCACTGGAACATCAGGCGGGCCCTGGTGTTAGAGCGCTGCCCCGAGTCGGTGAGCGCGCGTGCGGTGAAGCAGTAGGCGCCGCCTGGGCGAACCGGGGCGGCGGGGGCCTGGGCGAAGTTGCCGATGCCGATGAGCTGGAGGGCGCGGCCATCGCCGTCGAGATCGAAGCCCTCGCCGTCCACGGCGGGGCCGCGCAGCTCCACGCCGCCCGCGCGTCGCTCCCAGCCGGCGGGCAAGCCCTGCGCCCCGCCGGGTGTGGCGAAGTCCGGGTTGGGCAGCAGCTGAGCGGCCAGGGGGCGCACGGGGGCGCAGCGGGCGGCCCGCTGCCGCAGGAAGATCCAGAGGCCCAGCGCGCCAACCAGCAAGCACATAACCGTCGCGCCGAGCAGCACGCGTCGAGAGACCATTGCACCAAGGGGCCGCCTACGGCAACGCCGTGCGACAGCGCTACGCCGCTCATCAAAGCGCTCAATTTTAGCATAGATCGCACCGGCGCGGTGGGCTTTTGCAGGCGGGGCGTTGTGCCCTGCCCCCCAGCAAAGCTATCCATTACCCATACGTCGCTGCGCCTGCCATTGTGGTGGGTGACTGGCATGAACCATCCCCTTCCCACCAGTCAGTCCTGGGCCGCCCAGGAACTGTCAAACCCGACCGGGAGTATTCCCCAAGCCGATTGACGTTTAGATACCGTGTGGTATTCTAATAAGCGATGGGGCGCTCTGGAAGGACGAACACTCGTGAACACACCGCGTGATCCTGCGCAGCAACCTGGCGAACGCAGCCCGGGCCGCCCGCGCGAGCCCGAGACCGACCAGCGCATCCTCGATGCCGCCCTGCGACTGATGGCCGAGCAGGGCTACGCCCGTATGTCGATGGACCAGATCGCGACTGCGGCCGGCGTCACCAAGCCGACGATCTACCGCCGCTACACCGGCAAGATCCAGCTCGCCATGGCCGCGATCGTCGCCTACTGCGATGCCGCGCCTGTCGTCGAGATCGGCGAGACCCGCGCCGACCTGATCGCGCAGCTCAACCAGCTCCGCCACGCCCTCGACCGGCCAAACGGCATGGGCATGGTCGGCACGGTGCTCTCGGAGGAGCGCGAGACGCCCGCGCTGCTAGCGGGCTTCCGTCAGCACCTGGTGGCGCCGCGTCGGCAGATGGTGCGGGCGATCTTGGAGCGCGCCCGCGACAGTGGCGAGCTGCGCTCGGATGCCGACCTGTCGACCGCCGCAACGCTGCTCGTCGGTGCCTACTATGCCCACTACCTCGGCGGCACGCCCTTCCCCGCAGGCTGGACCGAGCGCGTCGTTGATCTGGTGCTCACTGCGATAGCCGATAGCCGATAGCCGATAGCTCATGGCGACAGGGCGTATGTCACACGCGACATACGCCCTGTCCTATGTTGCCCCAGGTTGCCGGAACGTTACGCGCTGACGGCACGCGCCGCGCGCTGTATCAGCTCGGCGATCGCCTCAGGCTGCGCGAGCGGTGAGGCGTGGCTCGAGTCGAGCTCGCTCACCTCGGCGCTCATCCGCTGCGCCATCCAGCGCTCGGCCTCCGGCTGGAGCACCCGCTCCTGTGCTGAGACCTGGTACCAGGAGCGGATCGTGCGCCAGGCTGGCTCGCCCTGGAGCGGCTCGCCGAAGGCCGCCACTGCGATCGGGCGCTGGGTGGTGCCGAGCAGCGCCGCACGCTTGGGGTCGATGTCCTGCACAAAGGCCGAGCCAAAGTTTGCCCGGTCCAGGTACACCAGGGTCTGCGGGTTGTCGAAGGCGCCGTCTGGCCGAAAGAACTGGCCGGCGTAGGCTGGGCCGTACTGCTCGCCGAACTGGTTCACCAGGCCAAACAGGCTCTCGCCCGTATCGAGCGCGAAGGCGGCCAGATAGACGAGCCCGGCCACATTCGTAAGGCCGCTCGCCGCGCCAGTGATCACCGCGCCGCCCGCTCGGCTTAGAACAGGTAGCCATCCTGTGGCTCCAGGCGCGGGGGCAGCTCGGCCTCGCCCAGGGTGGCGCGCAGGTCGCGCTCGATCTCGCGACAGGTGGCCGTAAGTGGCACGTCGGTGATGCGATTCTCGAACGGGTCCTCGTTGACGGCGCCGGTGCGCTCGATCGTCGTGAACAGGAAGGCGATGATGCCGGCGAGCGGGATCACAAGCCACGCTGCGCCGTCGGCGGCCAGGGTCTTGATCAGGAAGAACGGCAGCAGGATCACGAACAATCGCACAAACAGCCGCGTGAAATAGTCGTACTGGCGCGGCACCGGGATGGCCTTGATGCGCTCGCAGACGGCCTGCTGCGCCGTGAGCGCGGCGAGCTGCCCCTCCAGCTGGAAGCTGTCGAAGCCTTGGAGCGTGCCGGACGCCATGGCCTCGTAGATGCGCTGCCCCTGGCGCTGCATCAGAAACTGGGGCTTGTTTGGCTGCTCTGGGAGCGCCGCGAGATCCGCTGCGGGGAGCAGCGGCGCGAGCTGCGACCACTCGGGCTGCCCGCGCAGCTGTAGGCGCAGCGTGTGGCACCAGGCGATCTGCCGGTAGACAAGCTCGTGCTTGAATGCTTCGGCGGCCTCGGCGTGATACTGGGGCATGTGCCGGTGGGAATCGGTGAAGCTGACGATCAGGCGGCCAAAGACGCGGCTGGCGGCGCCAATAGCGGCCCAGCTCTGCGCGGCCTCGCCCCAGCGCGCAAACGAGCTGTTGGCGCGGAAGGCCAGGAAGATCGAGAGCGCCGAGCCCAGCAGGCCGATCGGCGCAAACGAGAGCGCCAGCCAGCTCGCGCCGAACACGCTGACGGCCAGGTAGACGGCGATGGCAACCGCCAGCGCGATGCTGACATCCTTCCAGACGTAGGCCGCGACTTTGCGCGGGTCGAACGAGCGCTTGACGATCATTGTTCTAGCTTCTTGGTTGGCACGACGGGCGCACTCTGGTTTGATTTAAAATACCATACAGTATGGTATTGTCAACCCTTGACATTTACAAGGCCGTACTGTAACGTATTTATTGCGGCGCGCTACCAGGGCGCCACAGCGACAACCAGGGAGAATATCGTGAGCGCGAACATCAGTCTGCTCAACCCAAACCAGCCGAAGAAGGTGCTGCTCATCGTCTCAAACCCGGCCGTCTCGCCCACCACGGGCTGGCCGATCGGCGCATGGGTCGCCGAGTTTGTCCACCCCTACTGGGAGTTCACCGAGAAGGGCCACCAGGTCGAGATCATCACCCCGCACGGGGGAAAGTCGAGCTGGACAGCTTTAGCGACCCACGCGACGCCAGCGGCTACTCGGCGCACGATCTGCTCAGCCTTGGCTTCCTAAGCTCGCCGCAGCACGCGCCGCTGCTGGAGGCCACCCGCAGCATGGCCGAGGTGAACCCCGCCGACTACGACGCGCTGTTCGTGGCGGGCGGCCAAGGGCCGATGGTGACGATGATCGACGACGCCGAGCTGCACCGCTTCGTCGCAGCTTTCTACGAGTCCGGCAAAGTGGTCGCCATCGTCTGCCACGGCACCTGCATCCTGCTGCGGACGCGCACCGCCGACGGGAAGCTCCTGGTTGACGGGAAGACCTGGACGGGCTTTGCGAACTCCGAGGAGGATTTCGCCGACGCCTTTGTTGGCAAGCCGATCCAGCCCTTCCGCATCGAGGACGAGGC
>JAYUYB010000242.1:0-1790 GCA_043752655.1 Chloroflexota bacterium | reverse complement strand
CGCGAGCGTTGAGCAGCGCAGTGTAGACCAGGCGCCCAACCGGCTTGTCGATCTGGTTGGCGGCCACGCTGTTGAGAAAGGTCAGGGCGCCCGGCCCGGCCACCTCGATCACGGCGAGGGCCGCGAGGTTGAAGAGGCCCACGCCATCGCGCACCGCCAGATGCTCGGCGCCCTGGATGGGCGACCAGAACTGGCTTGCCCAGCTGTCGCGCTGCGGGATGCGCTCGCTGTAGCGCTCTAGCAGCGGGGCGTTCGCCTGGTGCCAGAGCGCTACCTCCCAGCCGGCGCTCTGGGCGAACCAGCCGCCCTGCGCCACCAGCCGCTCGTGCCAGGGGCTCAGGCGCACGTTGCGCGGCTCGGAGATCGGCTGCACCGGGTGGATAAGATCATACACCTCGCGATAGTTCTGGGCGCAGCGGGTCTCGACATACGCGCGGGTGGTCTGGTGCGGCTGGAAGCGCGTGATGTCAGCCTCGCGCAGATCCACGCTCGGCGTGCCCGTCGTCATCCACTCGGCAATCGCCCTGGTGGCGCCGCCGGCGTGCGTGAGCCAGAGCCCAACGCACGACCATAGCCCCTTCACGGTGGTCTCGCCCATCACCGGGTAGCCATCCACGGTGAAGGCGAACATGCCGTTGAACTGCTTTTGAAGCGCACTGCTGCGCAGGGGCGGCAGCAGCTCGGTGGCTGCCTGCCAGCCCGACTCGAAGTGCTCCGGCGTAAAGGGCTTGATGGCGGTGCGCTCAAGCTGCTCGGGATGCACCATCAGGGGGACGTGGCGATAGGAGCCGACGCCGTAGCAATCGCCGTGCTGGCGATAATACATCGCACAGTCCTGGTCGCGCAGCAGCGGGTGGCGCAGCTCCTGCTGCTCGGCGGCCAGCTCTGGGATGGGCGTGGTGACCGTGTAAAGATGCTGGGCGGCCATCAGCGGGATGTTCACACCCAGCTTCGCGGCGAGCAGCGGGCCCCAGATATTCGTGCAGAGCAGCACCGTCTCCGCCTCGATGCGGCCCTGATCGGTGACGACGGCGGCGATCCGACCATGCTGGAGCTCCAGGTCGAGCACCGTGGTATTGCCGTAGAAGCTGACACCGGCGGCCTCGGCGGCCCGCGTGAAGGCGGCCATTGTGCGAACACCCTTTGCGACGGCGTCCTGGGGCACGTAGAAAGCACCGTGGATGCGCGCCTCGTCCAGGATGGGCACCAGGGCGCGCACCTCGGCGGGCGAGATCAGGTGCGACTCGAGCCCGTAGGATTGGGCGAGACCCTGTTTGCGGCGCAGATCGTGCCAGCGCGCGGCGGTGCGGGCAACCTCTAGCCCGCCGACGGGGTAGAGGCAAGGGTCGCCGTCGAGCTCCAGCTCGCCGTAGAGCGCACGCGAGTATTTGGCAAACTCCGTCATCATCTTCGACGGGTTGGTGAGAAACATGCCGCCGGGCGCGTGGGAGCTGGAGCCGTCCACCTCGAAGAGCGCACCCTTTTCGAGCACCACCACATCCTGCCAGCCGAGGCGGGCGAAGTGGTACGCGGCGCTCGAACCCACAATCCCGGCGCCAATAATCACGAGGCGAGCCTGCTGACGCATAGAGTCTCCCCCTCCCTGCACGAAACCGCGTTCCCGCCGGTGCCCTAACGGTGCCCGGCGCCCTACCCTGTCCCCTGTCCCCTGTTCCCTTGCTATAGCGGATCTCGTAGAGCTTATGCAGATCGCTGGCGTTCAGGTCTGCGACAATAGTGCCGCGCCGGGGCAGCATGCTGATCAGGCTCTCAAGCGAGAGGCGGATCAG
>JAYUYB010000241.1:0-4758 GCA_043752655.1 Chloroflexota bacterium | reverse complement strand
AGGCGCGTGTGCCGAAGGGCAAGTCGCTGCTGGCCGAGATCGACGGCGTGGTACAGGTGCTCAAGGATGACTCTGGCCTGCGCACGATCAAGGTCGTGGCCTCCGAGGTCTACACCGACGAGTACATCCTGCCGAAAGGCTACGTGTCGCTGATCGAGAACGAGACCGACGTGGTGGAGGGGCAGGTGATCGGCGAGAGCAACCGCACTGGCGGCGCTGCGGACGCGCCGATCTATGCGCGGCTGGCGGGTCGGGCGTACGTGTACGCCGACAAGATCCTGGTGAGCCAGGAGGAGCGCGAGGAGCGCGACCTAGTGGTGCCGCACACGGCGCGCGTGCGGGCAGAGAATGGCGAGCGTGTGGTGGCGGGACAGCAGCTTACGGATGGCAGCGCCAACCCGCAGGAGCTACTAGACTTGCAGGGCCGCGAGGCGGTGCAGCGCTACCTGGTGAACGAGGCGCAGAAAGTGTACCGCAGCCAGGGCGTGAACATCAACGACAAGCACATCGAGGTGATTGTCCGGCAGATGCTGCGGCGCGTGCGGATCGAGGAGCCGGGCGACACGGGGCTGCTGCCCGGCGAGCTGATCGAGGCAGCAGAGTTCCGGCGTATGAACAACGACGTGGTGAGCCAGGGCGGCGAGCCAGCTACGGCGGCTACGGTGCTGCTAGGCATCACCAAGGCCTCGCTGAACACTGACAGCTTCCTGTCGGCGGCCTCATTCCAGGAGACAACGCGTGTGCTTACCGATGCCGCGATCAACGGCAAGGTGGACTACCTCCGCGGTCTGAAGGAGAACGTCGTCATCGGCAAGCTGATCCCGGCGGGCTCGGGTGCCGAGAAGCGCCTGCTGGACAATGCGAATGCTCGACGTGAAGACCTGGTGGGCGAGATGGCGCGTATGATGGAGCAGGGCGCCTCCGACGCGCCCGCCGAGCGCTCGCCCGAGGAGGTGCGGCGTGCCGAGGCGCTGCTTGGTCTGAAGGACGAAGTCCAGCCGCCAGTCGACCCCGAGGCTGAGGAGCGGCTGCGGGTGCAGCTGCTTGAGCTGATCGGCGAGGACGGCGAGCTGGGCGAGGAGCTGATCGGCGAGGACGGCGAGCTGGGCGAGGAGCTGCTCGACGACGGCGAGCTGCCTCAGGCCGACGAGAAGTAGCGTCGGGACCACGAAGGGCGCGAAACATCGGGACCACGAGGGACGCGAACGGGAGCGAACGTGAAGTGAGCAACGCCCCTCTTCTGGATGCAGGAGAGGGGCGTTGCTGTGCGCGGTGGTGACGTGCAGGTCGGGTACAATAGGGCCGATGGGAACGCAAGAGATCACAACGCCGCGCGGGCGAGGTGCTGGGGCAGCGTGTCCAGCGCTGGTGGGGCGCGTGCGCGCCGAGCTAGAGGGGCTCGGCGCACACGCGCTCTGGGCTGCACTCGCCCTGCTGCTGGCGGTCTTTTTGCTGGTGCCGCAGTTACCGCTGCGCTACAGCTTTGATGCGGGTCGCGAAGAGGGCGTGGGCAGCGATCTGCCGTACCTCCAGGGCTTCAACACCGCCGAGCGGGACGAGCTTGGCAGCTACCGCTGGAGCGACGACGGGGCGCTAATCGTCGTACCGGGCGTGGGCGCGCGTGAGCTGCTGGTGCGCCTGACATGGCTGCCGACGCCGGCGGCGGCGCTCGATGCCAGCCCCAAAGACTACGAACTGCTGGCGGGCGATGTAGCACTCGGAACGCTACCATTGCGGCCAGAGGGCGGCACGCAGCTGGTGGTGGTGCCGGCTGCGGCCGTGGCCGATGGGGCGCTGAGGCTGCGCATCCGCACCGAAACCTTCACGCTGCCGGGCGATCCACGCACCCTCGGTGCGCGCCTGAGCGGCGTAGAGCTTGTTGGGATGGCGGGCGGCCTGCCACGGGCGCCCGACTGGGCCGCAGCCCTTAGTTGGCTGCTCGCCGTAACGTTTGGCTGGCTGACGGTGCGGGCGGCACTAGGAGTGACGACGAACGGTGGACGATGGACGACCGATGACGGACGACCGACGACCGACGACCGACGACCGACGACCGTCCGACCGTCCGCCGTCCACCGTCTGCAAGCTGGGTGCTCGTAGTCGGCGCGAGTCTGGTAGCGCTGGCCGCTTTACTCGATCCGCCGCGCTGGGCGTTTGGGGCGCGGGCGGCGCTGGTGGCGTGTGCATTGGCATACCCATTGGTGCTTGGCGTGCGGGCCGCGTTGCCGCCGCTGGCTCGGAGGATGGGCTTGCCGCTGGACGCGGTGAGCCTTGGGTGGCTGAGCCTGTTCGTGGCGCTGAGCTTTGCGCTGCGCTTTGGCGGGCGGCTTTACCCGGCGAGTATGCCCGGCGACATCGGCTTTCATCTCAACCGCTTCAACGAGGCGGTCTGGGGGCTGATCTACATCGTCTCGGTGAATAGAGGGGTTGCGTTCCCCTACCCGCCGGGGCCGTACATCGTGGTGGCCCCTCTGACCCTGCTCGGCCTCAGCCCGCCGGTGGTGCTGCAGCTCGGCGCTGCGCTGGCCGACGCGCTGAGCGCGGTGCTTGTGTACGCCATTGCGGTGCGCGCGCTGGGGCAGCGTGTAGCGCTACTGGCGGCGGGCATCTACGTCTTCACGGCGGCGACGCTGATGGCGGCGTGGTGGTCGTTCGATACCCACATCTATACCCAGTTCGCCCATCTGGTGCTGGTAGCGGCGCTGGGGTCGGCTCTGGCGGCGTGGCAGGAGGGCAGCGAGAGGGGAGAGAGGGGAGAGAGTGGGGAGAGGGGAGTAGGCTCTTCGCCCTCTTTCCCCTCTTTGCCCTCTTCGCCCTCTGGCGCGCAAGCGCAGCGCGCAAGCTGGGCCGTGGGCGTGCTGCTCGGCACGGTCTTCCTTGGGCACTTTGGCTTCCTGATCAACACTGCGCTCATGGTCGGGCTGCTGACGGCGGCGGTGTGGGTGGCGAGCTGGCGCGGGCAGGCGTGGGCCATACGGGTGCGCTGGCCGCTCACCCTAGCCCTGGTGGGCGTGGGGGCGTTTGCGGCAGCTTTTTTTTACACGGCCTACATCCCGCTATTCCTTGGGCAGCTGGAGACGGCGCGGGCGGGCGGGCTTGCAGCGGTAGCTGGGCGGGAGCCGGTGAGCCGTAGCGTGATGTGGGAGCGGCTCTGGCGTGACGGCCTGGTGATCCACTTCGGGATCTTCCCACTGTTACTGATGCCCTGGGGTCTGGCGCTGATCTGGCGCGCAGGGCGTGGCAAGACGGGCTTGGGGCCACAGCGCACGCTGCTCTGGCTGATGCTGGCGGGCCTAACGGTGGCGGCGGTCTTTGCGCTGTTCCCGTTTGTGGCGGGGGTGACAAACAGCCCGCGCTGGATGCTGTTCATCGCGTGGGCGGTGGCAGTGGGGGCGGCGGTGGCGACCGAGGCGCTCTGGCGGTGGGGCTGGTGGGGGCGCCTGGCAACGGTGATGATGGGCGCGGTTGTGCTGGCGAACACCGTCTGGATCTGGCTTGGCCCGATGCTGTGGCGGATCAGGCCGCCCGAACCATTTTAGGAGGGGAGCGATGCTAACAGCATTTGTGCTCATTAGCTGCGAGTCGCAGCGGATCAGCGCGGTGGCGCAGGCGGTGGCCGAGCTGCCGAATGTGGCCGAGGTGTATTCGGTGACGGGCGAGTTTGATATTATTGCGCTGCTGCGGATCAACGAGTATGCGTCGCTCGACGATACGGTGCCGGGCGGGATCGCCGGGATCGCTGGGGTAACACGCACGCAGACGGTGCTCGCCTTTCGCCGTTTCGCCCGGCGCGACCTGGAGGCAGGCTACGACATTGGGCTTTCGTAGGGGGGTTGCGGCGCGTTGGGAGGCCCAGCAGGGCTATTGACACGCACATGTTTTCGTGCTACAGTAAGCACACCAGTTCGCAGTCGCTCGGGTATCGGTACGGTTTGGTACGAATGCATACGTGTAACGAGGAGGACGACCATGGCGAGGGATCTGAACAAGGTGCAGCTGACAGGCCATCTCGGCGCCGATCCGGAGATGCGCTACACCGCGCAGGGCAGCGCTGTCACCACCTTCCGGGTGGCCAGCAACCGCTCCTGGAAAGACCGCGAGAACAACCCCCACGAGGAGACGGAGTGGTTCCGCGTCGTGGCCTGGGACAAGCTCGGCGAGATCTGCAACCAGTATCTCACCAAGGGCACCCGCGTCTACATCGAGGGTCGTCTCCAGACCCGCAAGTGGACGGACCGGGAAGGCCAGGAGCGCTTCACCTCCGAGGTGATCGCCCAGGATATGATTATCCTCTCAGCGCGCGGCGAGCGCGGCAGCGTCCCCGAGGTGGAGGGCGACTACGAGGAGCCAGATGAGGCTCCCGCCGGCCCACCGGCCACCCCGGCCAGGCACGCCCCCGCTGCCCCTGCACCAGCTGGTTCCGGCAATGGTGGCAATGGAAGCAACGGCGGCACTAGCGCTGGACGCGCCCCGGCTCCGGCAGCGCCCTCGCGCGCCCCAGCCCGCAGCGCCCCACGCAACCAGCCCCAGCCCATCGAGAACGACGACGACATCCCGTTCTAGCAACCTGCGCGCTCCTCTCTGACGTTTCGTAAGGGCGCCCTTGGTGGGCACGAATCCCGTCGGGGCGCCCCTCGTGGGCGGGCCATGCTTTACCCCTCCCTCAGGGCGCCCCTCGTGGGCGCCCTGCTCGCTATCCCCTTGCTTTATCCCTCGTAGACAGGCGTACACCAGGGGCGATAGGCGGGGGCGCGTCCG
>JAYUYB010000240.1:0-1795 GCA_043752655.1 Chloroflexota bacterium | reverse complement strand
TAAGCGCGCGGCTCTGGCTGGGGCGGATCATGATCTTGGCGGCGGCCATCCTCGCGCTGTACATGGGTGTCAACTACACCTACCCCGAGCTCAGCCTCTTCGGCATCACTCACACGGCCGCCGGCAGCTTCGGTATGGCCGTCAACTTCCTCGTCATCTAGGCTGACCGCCGCGCCAACAGCAGCCACCCAGGCCCTGGTGGATTACCTGCGGCACCCTTAGCGCCGCGCAACCTGCGCAACTTTGATATACTCTTCGTGCGATAACGAACCAACTGAATGAGGGGGCGCTCGGCCCCGAGCGCCCGAGCATGGTGGAGGCTGTCACAAGCTATTGTGCTGCCTCCATTTTTGTGTGGCAGCACGTTGAGGAGGAGCGACCGATGCTGAAGCCGAACCAGGCGCCCGCCGCCCACTGGAGCGAGACGCCGCTTGCGCGCATCCTTGGACCCATGCAGCGCTTCGTCCGCCAGTCCCAGGCAAGCGGGATCATCCTGCTGTCCGCCACTGTGATCGCGCTGGTGCTCGCTAACTCGCCCCTCGCCGAGGCCTACAACGCCCTGCTGCATAGCAATGTCGGGATTGTGATCGGCCCATTTGGTCTGGAAGAGAGCGTCGGCCACTGGATCAACGATGGCCTGATGGTGATCTTCTTCTTCTTCGTCGGCCTGGAGATCAAGCGCGAGATCCTGGTTGGCGAGCTGGCCAGCCCACGTGCGGCGGTGCTGCCAATCATTGCCGCCACCGGCGGCGCCCTCGTGCCCGCCGGGATCTACGCCATGCTCAACGCCGGCGGGATCGGCGCGGCCGGCTGGGGCGTGCCCATGGCCACCGATATCGCCTTTGCCCTTGGCTGCCTAGCCCTGCTCGGCAGCCGCATCCCCTTTGCGCTCAAGATCTTTCTCACGGCCGTCGCGATCGTCGATGACCTGCTCGCCGTGTTGGTGATCGCGCTCTTCTACACAACCGAGCTCAACCTGGCCGCTCTGGGGCTTGGCATCGGCGTGCTCGCCCTGCTGCTGCTGCTGAACCGACTAGGCATTCGCCACCCGCTGATCTACGGCGCCTTCGGGATCATCGTCTGGCTCGCTTTCCTGCAGTCGGGTGTGCATGCCACCATCGCCGGCGTGCTGCTCGCGCTCACCATCCCTGCCCGCTTCCGCATCGACGCGCCCACCTTTCAGCGCCGCGCCGACGCCATCCTCCACGAGTTCGACCCGCAGGCGGGCAAGGCAGCAACCATGCTCACCGACCAGCGCCAGCAGAGCGCCGTGCTGGAGCTGGAGGAGCTGTGCGAGCAGGTGCAGGCGCCGCTCCAGAAGCTCGAGCACGAGCTGAGCGGCTGGGTGGCACTGCTGATCATGCCGATCTTCGCCCTGGCGAACGCGGGCGTGAGTTTCGGCGCGGCAAGCCTTGGCGGCGAGAACCTCGGGGTGACGCTGGGCATCGTGCTCGGGCTCACGCTCGGCAAGCCGATCGGCCTGCTCGGCGCCACCTGGCTTGCGCTGCGCAGCGGCATCTCCGAGCTGCCGCAGGGCGTCACCTGGGGCGCCCTGATCGGCGTTGGGATCCTGGCAGGCGTGGGCTTCACCGTGTCGCTCTTCGTGGCCACCCTGGCCTTCGCCGACGAGTCGGTTCTGGCGACGGCCAAGCTCGCCATCCTGATCGCCTCGCTGCTGGCCGGGTCCGCCGGCATGTTCGTGCTCAGTCGTCAGCCCCGCGTTGCCGCTGAGCCAGGCTCCGCTCCAGCTACCAATCACTGAGTGTGCGAGCACCCCGTCTACCGTCCACCGTCG
>JAYUYB010000239.1:0-1796 GCA_043752655.1 Chloroflexota bacterium | reverse complement strand
CAATCACGATCTGCTGGGCGGGGGGGGCGCCCTGCGCGCGCCAGTTGGAGCTAGAGCGGGCGGGCGGACCCTCGATCAGCTGGCGTAGCCGGTCGAGCTGGATGCGCATGTCGAAATCGGCCAGGAAGCGACCGATGCCCAGTACGAAGACGCGCAGGCTCGGGTCGGGCACCTCGTACTCTACGCGGTTCTGCACCACAGTGCGCGCGCCATCGGGGAACCAGCGCCATAGCTCCGTGCCCTGCCACAAGCCGTTGATGGCGAGCAGGAGCTTGCCGCCGTCGCGCTCGGTCACGGTGTAGGTGGCGCCAGCAAGGGCGAGCGACTTGAGGCGCAGCTTGTGGACGCTGCCGAGGGCCATAAGATCGCCTTGCAGGGGCTCCAGCACCACCAAAGCAGAGCGCCACTGGTCGAGCAGGGCTGGCTCGGTGAGATAGCTCTCCACCACGGCGGGGGTCGTGTTGATCGAGGCCCACTCTTCCTGGACGATCATGGCAGCACTCCTTTCAGGGGGCCTTCGATAGTGGAGCGGTAGTAGGTCTCCACGCCCTTTTTGAGCAGCAGGGCGGGGTAGCCCGTCACGGCCACGCCGAGCGGGTTGCCGACGGCGTAGTCGGGGCCGAGCGAGACGAGCTCGCCGAGCTTCAGCGGCTCGTAGGGGCGGGGGGGCTTGCCCTCATACTCGGCCAGGAGCGTCTCGGCGAGGTGGGCGCCCTCGCGCATGGCGTAGCTGGCGGTGGCGGGCACGCTCTCGTTCCCGTCGGGGATGGCGGCGCAGTCGCCGGCGGCGAAGATCAGGGCTTGGTCTTGCACGCGCAGGTAGCGATCCACCAGGGCGCGCCCGGCGCTATCAACGGGCAGTCCAGACTCGCGCAGCAGCGCGGGCGCCCTGATCCCGGCGGCCCAGACGATCGTAGCGGCCCGCAGCACGCGCCCGCCACTCACGCGGAGCAGCTGCGGCTCCACAGCCTCCACGGCGGTGCGCAGGTAGACGCTTACGCCCACTTCGTTGAACACGCGCTCGGCCTCGCGGGTGGCCCAGGTGCCAAACTGCTTGAGCAGCGTGGGGCTGCGGTCGAGCAGGGCGATACGCACCTCGGCGCGGGGGGCGCCCGTCTGCGCACACAGGTCGTCGGCCCAGGCGGCGAGCTCGCCCGCAAGCTGGCAGCCGGTGTAGCCGCCCCCCACAATCGCGGTAGTGAGGAGCGTGCGCTGCTCCTTTGGGTCGGTGGCTTTTGCAGCGGCCACGAACTTGGCGTGCAGGTGCTGGCGCAGGTGCAGGGCCTGCTCGTAGCTACGCAGGGGGAGCGCGTACTCCTGAGCGCCGGGGACACCGCCGTATGCCGTCTCGGCGCCAAGCGCGATCAGCAGCCGGTCGTAGGGGAGCAGCTGGCCGTCGGCGAGGGTGACGCTGCGCTCAAGCGGGCTGATGGCGGTGGCGCGGCCCTGCACAAAGCGGATGGCCGTGTCGCTCAGTAGTGGCTGAAGGTCGTAGATCGCCTCGCGGCTGTCCTGGGCGGCGGTGGCGGTGAGGTGCAGCACCTGGACGAGCTGGTGGTAGGGGTTCTGATCGACCAGCGTCACCTCGGTGGGGCTGCGACCGCGCAATAGCTCGTGCAGGTCGAGGGCGGTGCGCAGGCCGCTGTAGCCGGCGCCCAGAATGATGAACTTCATGAATATCTCAGGCTAGTATGCTTGGCGGACTCATACGGGTAGCATACCACTGAAACGGAGACAAGGAGACAAGGAGACAAGGAGACAAGGAGACAAGGAGACAAGGAGACAAGGAGACAAGG
>JAYUYB010000238.1:0-11214 GCA_043752655.1 Chloroflexota bacterium | reverse complement strand
AGCACTGCGTGTGCTGCATTGGCACGCGCCAGGTGCCTCAGCGTAGGGCTATGTCATGGTCGGCAGGCGGGCGCGTGAACGCGCGCCGTGGTGGCGCGCTGCGCCAGGCGCCCGCCTGCGCGGGCGGGTCCGGACGCGTCGGCCTGCGCCGACGCGCGGCCGCAGGCCCGGCCGACGCGGTTTCAACCGCCTGGTTCTGGCAACAGCGCCCACCATGAATGACGTAGCCCTAGCCTCAGCGAACGGCGTGCGCGACTTTTATGCTACACTACAGTCTGTTCAGATTCTCACGAACTCTACTGATACAAGGAGGTACGACATGAGCTGGAAAGGCTCCGGCAGCTTTCGCGGTGCTGGCCCGCGCGGCAGCGAATCGCGCACTGGTGGGAACGGCCCCCAATCGCTCTGGGAGGGCGGCAGCGCAGGCGGCCCACCGCTGCTCCCGCTGATCATCGCCACCTGTGTGATCGGCGTGGTCGCCCTGTTTCTCGCCATCGCCCTAAGCGGGCTGAGCAGAACGGCGAGCGCCCCGGCGGCCCCGGCGGCGCAGCCCACAGCAGCAGCCCAGCCCACGGCGGCCCCGGCGGCGCAGCCCACGGCGGCCCCGGCGGCAGGCGCGGCCGCCATCCCCACCGAGGCAGTCGGCCCGGCGCTGGCCACAGGCAGCGGCGAGGCGGCGAGCCTCGGCTCCGACGGCGAGCTACTGGCCTTTGATCAGACCAGCCTCAGCGTACCAAGCGGCCTAGTAACCCTCAACTTTGTTAACAACTCGTCTGCCGTGCAGCATAACTGGGTGCTTGTGCAGGGTGACGCAACCGTGGTTGAGGCGGTGGAAGCCGCTGCGGTGAAGCAGTCCAGCGCCGCCCGCAACGCCGCCGCCGCCGTCCCCCCCGCCGACACGCCCGGCCTGCTCGTCGGCACGCCCATGGTCGACCCAGGTGCGAGCTACAGCGTCACCTTCGAGACGCCCGGCCCCGGCACCTACACCTTCCTCTGCACCTTCCCCGGCCACTATCAGGCCGGCATGATCGGCGAGCTGGTGGTGAACTAGGCGACCCGCCTGGACCACGAAGAACGCCTGGAGCACGAAGAGCGCCTGGACCACGAAGAACGCCTGGACCACGAAGAACGCGAAAGGGCACGAAAAACGCGAAGCCGGACGATATTGTCCAGCTTCGCGTTTTCGCGTTCGCGTCCTTCGCAGCCCTTCGCGCCCTTCGCGCTCCAAATGCCCTTCGCGCTCCAAATGCCCTACACGCGGATCAGCTGCCCCCGCTCGCGCAGCGGGGTGCGTCGTCGCAGGTAGTTGCGGGCCTGGGCGGCGATGATGTCGCCTGTCATGCGCATCTGCGTGCCCCAGGGTGCGGGGGCCATCTGCTTGTGCATGTAGCTGTCGAAGGTGAGCCGCTGCACGTCGCCGTTGCGGCACATCTCGGTAAACACCTCCATCTGCCGCTCGTTGCCGTAGCCCCACCACTGGAGGAAGCGCAGGAAGCCGTACATCGTGCCGTACTGACGCCACCACTGGCGCTCGTAGGCCCGCAGATTTGCGGCGCTCGGCGCGTCCAGGTGGCGCGCCAGGGTCTGCGCAGCAAGCTGGCCGCTCTTCATAGCCCAGTAGATGCCCTCGCCCGAGGTGTGAACCACCAGGCCGGCCGCGTCGCCGATCAGCATCGCCCGGTCGAAGGCCATGCGCTTGCGCGGCTCCATCGGCAGCGCGTGCGCCTCGCGCAGCAGCAGTCGCCCGCCGTCAAGGGCGGGGCCGAGCCGCAGCTTAAGGTTCGCGAGCAGCGTCTTCACCTTGGTGGAGTGGTCGGGGCCTGTGCCGACGCCCACGGCGATATGGTCGCGCTTGGGGAAGGCCCACGCGTACAGGTCGGGGCTCACCTCCTGGCCAAGGTAGAGATCGGCGGTGGCCTCCCAGCGCGCCATCTGGCTCTCGGGCAGGGCGATCCGCTCCTGGATGGCCACGGCGCGCCGCAGGTTTGGCAGCCCAAGGAAGCGCGCGGTGGGCGAGTAGGCGCCATCGGCGGCGATCACAGCGTCTGCGCTGATCGTCTGCTCGACGCCATCGGCCACACGGCGATAGGTGGCTGTCACAGCCTGCTGCTCCACCTTCAGGCCGGTGAGCTGGGCGTGGATCAGCTCGGCGCCACGCTCCTGGGCGCGCGTGCGCAGATAGCCATCGAAGACCTCGCGGCGCACCATCGCCACGTAGTCGTCGTCGGTGGGCACCGTGCCAGCCACCTCGATGCGCGTCTCCTGGCCGGAGGGCGAGACGACAAGGCAGTGCAGCACCTTGCGGTCGATCAGGCTTGTCGGAAGATCAAACTCGGTGAACGCGGCCGGCGGCACGGCGCCGCCACAGGGCTTCGCCTTCACCAGCTCACGCTCGATCAGCACCGTCTCCACCCCGAGGCCGCGCAACGTGATCGCGGCAATCGCCCCACCAACCGAGGCGCCGATAATTAGAACTCGTTGAGGCATACGTATACTCCTGACAAGGAGACAAGGAGACCGGGAGACCGGCAGAGCGGGAGACAACCTGACGCAACCGATAGGCGCTCCTTGTCTCCTTGTCTTCTTGTCTCCTTGTCTCCTTGTCTATGCTGCAAGCCCGATCGCCGCCGCCAGCATGCCCCAGACGAAGAGCATGATCGCGGTGGCGTTGAAGAAGACCTCGTTATGCTCAGGGTCGCGGATGAAGCGCACGTTGGGCACGCTCTGGGCGGCCAGCAGCAGCAGCACCACGCCCGCCGCGATGAAGTGGCCCCACAGCAGCAGCAGCGCGATCACAGCGAGCTGCGCGATGCCCATGATGATCACCACCAGGCGCGCCGCGACAACCTTGCCGTACTGCACCGGGATCGAGCGGATGCCCATCAGCGTGTCGCCCGCCATGCTCTTAAAGTCGTTCACGGTCATAATCCCGTGGGCGCCAAACGAGTAGAGCAGCGCCACGGCCGCGCTCTGGCCGGTAAGCTGCCCAAACGCCACGTGGCCGGCCATCCAGGCGAGTCCCTCGTAAGAGATGCCCACAAGGGCGTTGCCGAACCAGCCGTTGCGTTTGGCACGAACGGGCTTCAGGCTGTAGGCCAGGGCGCAGATCAGACCGAGCCCCACAAACAGCGCCACCTTGCCGCCCAGGAAGATGGCCACGAGCGTGCCCATCCAGGTGAGAATCACCGTGAGGACGTAGACGTGGCGCAGGCTCACCTTGCCGGAGGGAATCAGCCGCTGCGGCTCATTGATCGCGTCCACGTCGCGGTCGCAGTAGTCGTTTACCACCTGCGAGAGGCCCGTAAGCAGGGGGCCGGCCATCAGCAGGCCCAACGCAAGGCGCCCCAGGGGCTGCACATCCCAGCTGAGGCCGCCGCTGGCGATAGCGCCGCAGAGAAAAGCCCATGCGGGGGCGAACCATGTCACGGGCTTCATCAGGATGATCGAGCGTGTGAGCGTGCCGCGCAGGCCGTCGGCGGGCAGTGTCACAGCTCCAACAGCGGGCGAGGGAGGGACTGCAAGTGGGCCTTTGCCGATCTCGCTCATATAAGGGCTCACTTCATTCCGCAGACAGGAACGCTATCCACAGACCACACGAGTAGGGGCCGGAAATCTGTGTCATCTGTGGATAAAAATGCTTGACCTAACTGCTTACGGCGTACCGCGCAGCACTGGCGGCAGCGTCACAATGCCCGCCTCACCGTCAGGGATGTTCATAAGCGCGGCGCGTGGTATGATTTGGCCTGCGTGGCAGGTGTAGCAGCCGGGCACATTGTAGGTCTGGCCGCCGTCCAGCGTCTGGTACGAGAAGCGCGTGGCTCCGCCATCTAGCGCTGACGGCACGCCAGCTTTGGGCAGCGAGCCATAGTTGAGCCAGTTGTCCTGCAACCAGGTCGTAAGCTGCATCATGCGCTGGGTCTTGAGCTTGTTGTAGCCATAGGCCTGGTTCGCCAGATTGCCTGCCGGCGTCATCTCGAAGGCGACAAAGTTACGCGAGTTGTGGCAGTAGGTGCAGCCAACGCCCAGCGACCACGATTGGTAATTCATCACGTTCTGGTTGATCGTCACTTGGTCCTGGGTGCGCCCGCCATCCAGCGTGAGGGCCAGCGAGCCCCGCCCGCTCTCAGGGACAGCCGGGTCGAACGGCTTCCAGATCTGATAGTTATAGATATAGTAGAGCACCGCGTCTTGCAGGCCGATCTCATTGCGCAGCTCCTCGGGCTTCTGCGCCGGGTCGAGGATAGGCATGCCCGCCTCGTCCAGTGGCTCGACAATAACCGGGATACTGGGGACGCTCTTCGCAAACTGCTGGCCGAAGCTCTCCAGATTATTGGGCTTGTTGTTATGGCAGGTGGCGCACTGAACGTAGTTCCCCTTCCAGTTCGGCAGGTCTACAATGAACTGAGAGTTTACGTCGCTCACCAGGTAGAGCATGCTGCGGGCGGCGAGCTTCTGGGGGTACTCGTCGCTGGCAAAGTTGTTGATATTGTGGCAGTACTGGCAGCCTACCCCGAGCCCGCCGGAGACATACTGCTGCATGTAGAGCCAGATCTGGGCCGACGTCATGCCGGTGAGCACCTGCACATTCACGGTGTTGGGGTTGGCCGCCACCCAGGCCTGGCCGGCCTGCACCCCGGTGACCCAGGCCTCGTTGCCCAGCCAGACTCCGCGCCCATCGATGGGCGTGTTCGGAGCAGCCGCGGTGATCGTCTTCTGGCCCTCGCTAGGGCTCCAGGGCCCAGCGGCAGTTGCCGCCAAATCAGTCGCCGCAGTGTCCGACCCGCGCACCAGACTATAGATCCACCAGAACGTGGCTGTGGTGATGACTGCGACAACGATGCCCACAGCTACCGAGACGAAGATCGCCGCCTGTCGATCACTAGGACGGGTTGGCGACTGCATGGGACGCTCCTAATTCCAGGCGCGTAGCGAGAAAAGAACCCAAGGAGAGGAAGCAATAGCCCGTGAGGCGTTCCGACTGTGCCACCTAAGTATACTGCGCTTGTGTCTTATAGTCAAATTGTGTCACTGTGTGCAAAAACAGTGCAGCGGCGGGTGAAGCCATAGACAACAACCGCCAGCAGAATTGCTGGCGGTTGTTAAAGGACATTCGACTGAACAGCGCCACCGAGGTGGCTGCCTGCGCACCACCTAGAAGAACGAGGCGAGGTAGTGGACGATCATCAGTCCGCCCTGCGTGCCGACAGGCGTGAGGCTATCGAGCCAGTTGTAGCGCACCGAGCTGAGCACAATAAAATGAATCAGCAGCGCTATAACTAGGCCCAGGATGGTGAAGATCACAATGTTGGTACGAACCGAGCTACGAGGAGTCATGAGCTGATCCTCCTTAAATACCGAAATTGAGCCACGGGCGCCAGAGCCAGACCGCCGTGTGGGCAATCACTGCGATCACTCCGAAAGCCCAGAACGACTTCACCACAATGTCGTGGACAAGCCAATCCTGGTTATTGAACAGCGACCGCCACTTCACAGGGACCAGATCGTCATCGTCACGCATGTCGTACCTCCAGATACTACGAAAAGCCAGGAACCAGCTACCAGGTATGAACAGTAAACCTGGTGCTGCCCGTTGCACCGTGTGGCCCGCCGACGGACCTGGATGCAACGTGCGGGTATGGAAAACAACGACCTTAGACTGGTTTGAATTATATAGGAAGCAATAATCGTTGTCAACTATTGCTTTTATGAAAAATTGGCCAATTTTTCGCCGCCTCTCTCGGCTTGGCGAAACGCTGCCCTAACCGTGTTCGCTTGTGCTATACTACAAATGTTCTTCTAGCCGACTACGGATAACACCGTCCCCTCAGCGCACCGGCAGATGCAGCACCACGTTCTCCAGCACCAGCTGGGGGTTGCCGTTCTCGCGCAGCTGGCGCGCGGCCTGGCCGATGCGGGCCACGGTGGCGTAGAGCTCCGGGAGCGGGTGGCGGGCGGCGGCCTGCGCCAGCTCGCCGCGCCTGTCCACATTCACTACGCCGTCTGGGCAGCCGGCGGCGGTGAGCAGCACATCGCGCCACCAGCCCTGCCAGAGCTCCAGCCACGCCAGCACCAGCTCCTGCTCGCCGCCGCGATACTCTTTGGCGCGCTGCTCGGCCCAGCGCAGGCCGGCGGCGCGGCCCTGGGCGTGCATCGCGAGCAGGGCGGCCAGCTGCTCGTCGCGGCGGGCGATCTCGTCGGGCTGCTCCAGCTGGGCCAGGGCCACGCCGATGCGCCCGCCGCTCCAGGCGGCGAGCAGGTCCGCGTCCGCGGGCGCGGCGCCACGCGCCACCAGCGCCTCGGCCACGCTGCGGCGCGGCAGCGGGCGCAGGCGCAGCACGCGGCAGCGCGAGACAATCGTCGCCAGCAGATCGACGCTGTTGGCCACCAGGATCACCGTGGCGTAGAGCGGCGGCTCCTCCAGCGTCTTGAGCATGGCGTTGGCCGCCTCGTCGCTCAGCCGCTCGGCGTCGTGGAGGATGAGCACGCGGCGCTGCGACTCGTACGGCTTCAGCGCGATGTCGCGCTGCCACTCGCGCACGGTGGCGATCTTCAGCTCTTTTTGGCGCGCGGCCTCGTCGGGCTTGAGCCCGGCGCCCTGGCTGGCCATGCCTGCGACGCGCACATCGGGGTGGCTGCCGCGCTCGATGCGCTTGCAGGTGCGGCAGGTGAGGCAGGGCTCGCCCACGCTCGTCTCGCAGTTGAGCGCCTGGGCGAAGCGCAAGGCCAGGCGGGCTTTGCCGAGGCCGGGCACGCCGCTGATCAGGTAAGCGTGGGCGTGGCTGCCATCGATCAGGCTGCGGCGCAGCTGCTCGACCGCCCAGGCGTGGCCGATGATATCCCAGCTCATGGCAGCTTCCTGAAGACCAGCACCGCATTCACGCCGCCGAAGCCAAACGAGTTGGAGAGCGCCACGCTGATCTCGGCGGGGCGCGCCACATTCGGCACGTAGTCGAGATCGCACTCTGGGTCGGGCTGCTCCTGATTGATCGTGGGCGGGAGCAGGCTGTGGCGCATGGCGAGGATGGTGGCGGCGGCCTCCACGGCCCCGGCGGCGCCCGTGAGGTGGCCGATCATCGACTTGTTGGCGCTGATCGGCACGCTTGAGGCATACTCGCCGAACACCGCTTTGATCGCCCGCGTCTCGGCCAGGTCGCCGGTAGGCGTGGAGGTGGCGTGGGCGTTGATGTAATCGACCTGCTGCGGGTCGAAGTGCGCGCGCTGGAGCGCCTTGCGGATGGCGCGGGCGGCACCGTGGCCCGTCGGGTCGGGCGCGGTAATGTGGAAGGCATCGGACGAGGCGCCGTAGCCGGACAGCTCGGCGAGCACGGTGGCGCCACGGCGGCGCGCGCTAGAGAGGCGCTCCAGCACCAGCACGGCGGCGCCCTCGCCGGGCACAAAGCCGTCGCGCAGGGCGTCGAAGGGGCGCGAGGCGCGGGCGGGGTCGGCGTTGCTGCGTGTGCTGAGGGCGCGCATCACGCAGAAGGCGCCAAGGCTGAGGGCGGTGATCGGGGCCTCGGCGCCGCCCGCAAGCATGACTTCGGCATCGCCACGGCGCACGATCTCGGCGGCCTCGCCGATGGCCTGGGCGCCGGCGGCGCAGGCCGTGCTGATCGAGGTGGTGTAGCCGTGCAGGCCCAACTGGATGCTCACCTGGCTGGCGGGCATGTGCGGCAAGGCCGCCGGGATGAAGAAGGGGCTGATCTTCATGCCGCCGCGCTGCACCAGGGTTCGCACCGCCTCCTCCACGTCCGGCATAGAGCTGGTGCCACAGGCGATCAGGGCGCCGATCTCCTCGCTGGAGGCGGCGTCGATGCGCAGCGCGGCAGACGCCACAGCCATGCGCGCTGCGGCAACCGCGAACTGGCTGGCGCGCGACATGCGCCGCGCATCCTTCACATCCATAAAAGGGCGCGGGTCGAACTCCGGCACCTGGCCCGCGATCTGGCACGGGTAGCCCGAGGGGTCGAAGTGCGTAATGCGACCCACGGCGCTGCGCCCGCTGCTCAGACCATCCCAGAAGGGCTGCACGCCCGTGCCGAAGGGCGAGACCACGCCGAGGCCCGTCACAACCACGCGGCGGTCCTCGTCTTCTTCGTCCAAGAGAAATGGCCGGGGCGCAGTGATCGGTGCGTCCTCCAGCACAGTGGCCAGGAGATCGTCGATACGGGCCTCACGCTCGTCGGCCTGGGACTCGTGCAGCAGCCCGAGCAGCTCTGCTCGCAGGGCTGCCCGCCGGCTGATCGGCGTTTGCGCCATAACGTCACCTGGGGGATACCGCCTTCCGAAGCCGCCGCATGATACCACGGGGCACGGGCGTGCGCAAAAAGCGCCCTCGTAGGGCGCAGGGGTATCGCGTAACGCTCTGGCACGCTCACACTTTGGCGTCACCAGATACGAGCGGCACAATGGTGATCAGGCTGGCGAAGCGTGCAAAATCACTATACAGATCCTCGCGCCGGTACGTGCTGTCCGCAGGCCAACCCGACCAGTCGAGCATCTTCAATTTGAGTAATGTATTCGGCGCAGGCGCAGGCTGCGCTACGCTCTCCAGCACGATCACGGCGCGGTGGGCGCCCGGCGGCAGATCCGTGCGCGGCGGCACCTGGATGCTGCCGTCTGGCAGCACAGTTATCACGGTTTCGATAGTTTTCATCAGCATCCTCCTGGCGTCATTATAGCCTGCCGCCGCCCTGCGCGCCACACGCCAAGGGCCGCAGAGCTATGAATCACTGCGGCCCACAAGCGCCAGATTATAGCGCCGCTAGCGCAGGTGCGAGGGCGGGATCTTCATCAGGTCGCGGTACTTAGCCACAGTGCGGCGGGCGAGCGGGTAGCCGTGCTCACCGAGCAGGCGGGCCAGCTCATCGTCGCTGAGCGGCCTCGGCTCGTTGACGATCAGCTCGCGCAGCACATCCTGCACGCCGCGCGCGGCCACAAAGAACTCGCTCATCGCCAGCAGCGTGCCGTTGGGCAGCAGGGCCGTCTTGTCGGAGGTGGCGCGGCTTACCGTCGACTCGTGTACGCTCAGCTCCACAGCCAACTCGGCGCGGGTCATCGGGGCAAGGTGGCGCACGCCGTGCAGCAGGAAGGGCGACTGGCGCACCACAATCGCCTCGCCGATCCGCTGCAGCGTGCTCTCGCGCTGGCGCAGGTTGGTGAGGAACACGCGCGCGCGCGCGATGTACTCCTGCACGTGGGCGCGCTCGTCGTCGGGCAGCGAGGCGGCGCTGCGGGCGAGATCCTGGTAGAGCGGGTTCAGGCGCAGCACGCGGCGCGGCGAGTTCAGCACCTCCACCACAAACTCCTCGTCGCGGTACAGGATGGCGATGTCGGCGGTGCGGTAGCGGGTGCGCTGCGGCGGGGCCACGTCGGGCATGGCGGCCTGGGCCGGGAAGGGCCACAGGTGGCGGCGGATGAAGGCGCGCGCGGTGTCTACCTCGTCGGCGCTGATGTGTAGCTGCCGCGCGATCTGCTTGAAGCGGCCCGCCCCAAGATCCTCGTAGTGGTCGCAGATAATGGCGCGGGCGTAGGGGCAGCTTACGCCCTGGCTCTCCAGCAGGTCGAGCTGCACGAGCAGGCACTCCTGGGTGTCGCGGGTGGCGATGCCGGGCGGGCCAAGCTCGCGCAGGCGCTCCAGAACATCCTGCACCAGCGCCAGTGGCACCCGCAGCATATCTGCGAGCAGCGCGAGATCGTCGGCGAGGAAGCCCCGGTCGTCCAGGTTGCCAACCAGAGCTAGGGCGATCGGGTGCTGCGCCGTGGGCAGGCTGGCATACAGATCGGCGAGCAGCGTCTCGCCGAGGCTGCGCGGGGCGGCCACGAACAGCAGCGGGTCGATCTCCTCGTCGCGGTTGGGCGGCGGGCCGTCGCTCGCCACCTCCGAGCTGGCGCAGGAGACGCAGATGCCCTCGATGATTATGCCGCCGCAGCGCGCGCAGGCCTGCTCGTAGGTCTCCACCTCGTCGAGCGCGGGGTTCTCGGAGAGCTCCTGCTGCACGAGCTGCTGCAGATCCATGCTTGGGAGCGAGAGCAGCTGGGCCAGTTTCAGCAGGGCCGGCGTTACACGCATGCCCATCTCGGGCATCATCGACATATCGAACATCAGCTCATCTTTCCTGCTCGGTGCATGTGTCTCCGCCACATTCCTGCACTATCGTAGCACAGCCCAAAGCGCATCTAAAGGTTACCACAACCCATACCAAGAGGAATATCACTAGCTTTAGCAAGAGGC
The DNA here is from genome assembly GCA_043752655.1 of Chloroflexota bacterium. GTDB lineage: Bacteria > Chloroflexota > Chloroflexia > Chloroflexales > Chloroflexaceae > OHK40. The sequence continues at coordinate 983 of JAYUYB010000238.1, read as the reverse complement.
GTGCCACGAGCTGTATGACACCGCAGCGCGTGCGTTGGCACAGAACCTGCAACGCTTGCTGCTAGGGCAGACGCAAACCAGATCAACACGCCTACGGAGGTTGTATGACGACAGATGTTCCGCCGCTGCGCGATGCGGAGGTAGAGGCAAGAGCCAACCCGACCGCAGACGCGGAGCGGGTGATCAAAGAGCAGCGGGTCGTGACGGATGGGCAGGCGACGACCACCCAGGTTGAGGAGACTACGGTCGTGGTGCCCTCGGCCGCCAAGATCGAGCTGCGGCGCTACAATCGCGCCCGGCGCATGATCTACACTATCGTGAGCATCATCTCGATCTTTATCTTCATCCGCTTTCTGCTTGCGTTATTCGGGGCCGATCCCATCAACGGTTTCGCCAGCTTTATCTACACGGTCACCTTCGCATTCGTGTTGCCTTTCCAGGGACTGTTTGGGGCGGGGCAGGAGCCGACGCTCGGCGTGAATGTCTTCGAGGGCTCCAGCCTGATCGCGATCGCGATCTACTACCTGTTCGCCTGGATCGGCTCGAAGATTGCGCAGCTCGTCTATCTGCGCACGCGCACTGAGCCAACGGCGGCGTAAGGCCGATTTGCGCACGAGAACGTGTATGTGTCATTCTGAGTATAGCGAGGAAGCTTGGCGTTGCGACGACTTGAAATCCCTCGCTGCGCTCGGGGTGACAATAAAGCCTCCTCCTGAGAGGGGGCTTTTGCATCGCTGTTACGGCATGGTTCTTGCTCCACTAGGGCGCTAGCCAGAGCCTCCTAATGGAGTTAGTCCATGCTTGCCATCGACTGGGATACAATCTTGCCGACGTGGCTGCCCGACGCGCTACCACTCGGCCTGTTTATTACAGACACCGCGCTTGTGATCCGCTGCTGGTGCCACTGGATGGAGCGGCACAGCGGCATGCAAGCCGCAGATGTGATTGGTCGCCCGCTGCTACAGGCATTCCCGGACCTGGCC
>JAYUYB010000237.1:0-4771 GCA_043752655.1 Chloroflexota bacterium | reverse complement strand
GGGGCGGCGTGGTCTGTTGGTAGAAGCTGGGCGCCAAGCTGAAGCGGCCGTCCTCGAAGGGCTGAGCCTGGGGATTCATCAGAGTGCCATCGTCGAGCTCGAAGGCGCTGCCCATCCAGCCCTGGAGCGTATGGCCTACGCCGGGGATAGCCGAGACCACCGGCATCGATGTGCCGATACCCACCACAAGCCCGGTGACGATGATCGAGAGGATCGCCAGCACAAAGAAGCTGTCCCGCGAGAAGAACTTATCGCTCAGCGGCTTGGCCGGGATGTCGCGCATGCGCCAGAAGAAGAGGCCAAGACTGCCCACGAAAAGCGCTACCAGGAACGTCACCAGGCCGGTGAAGATGCCCTCGGCCACAAACGAGTGGACCGAGAAGTTGGCATAGACGCCGCTGCGGGTGAGGAAGGTGGCGTAGAAGACCATAACATAGAGCGCGAGCGCCAGGAACAGGTTTGTCTTGCGCAGGGCGCCTTGGGAGCGTTGGAGCACCATGCCGTGCATCAGCGCGGTGAGGATGATCCATGGCACAAGCGACGAGTTCTCCACCGGGTCCCAGCCCCAGTAGCCGCCCCAGCCGAGCGTCTCGTAGGCCCAGTAGCCGCCGAGCAGCAGCGCGAAGCCGAGAAAGCACCAGGCGGCGATCGTCCAGGGGAGGGCGCGCGTCACCCAGGTATCGTAGTCGCGCCGGATGAGGGCGCTTACGGCGAAGGCGAAGGGCACGGTGCTGAGCGCGTAGCCTACAAAGAGGATCGGTGGGTGGATGATCATCCAGAAGTTATGCAGGAGCGGATTGAGGCCTTTGCCGTCCTGTGGGGTGATGGGTAGGCCGGTGGTGGCGTCCAGCAGGGGCTTAAACGGATTGAGGATCAGCACGAAGATCAGCAGGCAAGCCTGCACGAGCATCAGCACAAAGAGCGTGTAGGGCTCGAAGTGCTTGGTGCGGCCCACGAGGATGGCGGAGACGATGCAGCCCCAGAGCACCCAGATCATGAAGCTGCCGGGCTGGCCGGCCCAGCTCGCCGCGACGCTGAAGAAAAAGTCGAGGTCGCGCGAGCTATAATTATTGACGTACTCGATGTCGAAGCGGCGCGCCAGGAACAGCGTGATCAGGAGCGTCCAGGCCATCAGCAGGGCGCCGAGCGTAGCGTAGACGCCGAAGCGCCCGTAGGCGAGGGCGGGCCTGCTGTTGCGCAGCACTACCGTGCCATAGCTGCCCACGGCCAGGAAGGCCATGGCGATCGCGGTGACGATCAGAAAGGTGCCGAGGAGGTACATTGAAGGGGCTTTCTAAGTGCTCTGCTCTAGCTGCTCCTGATACTTCGAGGGGCACTTCACCAGCAGGTCGTCGGCCACGAGCGCCTGCTCGGCCTGATCGTAGCGGCCAATGGCAACGATGCTGATCGCCTGCTCGAAGTTGGCGGGGCGCGGGTCGTCGGAGATCACCTTGAGCATGGCGCCGTCCTCGTCCTGGATCATGAAGGTGAAGCGACCCTCAGCGTCGTACTCGCCGGTGCTGCCGAGGAAGCCGGCGAGCTGCACGCTGCGCGAGCTGTCGACGGCCTCGGCGACCCTGGTGGTGTAGGAGCGGAAGCCGCTCTGGAAGCCGAAGACGCCGTAGATCACGGCGAGCAGGATGATACTGATGCCAGCGATGTGCAGGGGTTTGATCTTCATAGCAGGTTCTCGTTAAGGACGCTTCTGCGGCGCCTACTTCTCCACCGGCTCGCTCTTGGCGGGGCTGACGCGCGTCACCGTAGCACGCGGGGCTGCGGGGCGCTCTCCCTGGCTCACCGCTCGCTCGCGCTCAAGCTCCTGTTTAAGCGCTTGGGCCTGGGCATCGATGCGCCAGAGGTAGACAAAGATGCCGATCCAGACCGAGAGGGCTACGGCCATCGCGACATAGATCGCAACGCCGGCCTCAAGCAAGTTGCTCATGCTCGCGCCCCCTTGCGCTGCGCCATGGCCCACTGTACGCCGAGCAGCGTGGCGCGCACGCTGAGCATCCAGAAGAAGAGGCCAGTGAAACCGGCAATAGCCGACAGAAAGGTGAAGAGCGTGCGCCGGTTCTCCAGCAGCCCGGTGCCCGGCGCCTCGATGTTCAACTGGGCGCTGCCTGTGGCGACATCAGCGCGCTCCAGGCCAAGCTGGAAGCGCGTGCCGGGAAACTCTGGGCGGGCCACCATAGCGTCGGTGGCCTGGTTGTAGCTAGCCGTCAGCACCGTCTCGCTCGTCAGGCCGGGCTCGCTCACCTTCACCTGGGCCGTCACCACATCGCCCTGCTGATCAAGCGCCAGCAGCTGCACCTTGCGGTCGCCGAGCAGGCCGATCTTGCCAACCTCGAGCGGGAGGCCGTCGCACTTGCTGCCCTGGATGAAGGCGCAGTTTGGGTGGAGGGTGCTGTCGGAGATGCGGGGCGCCACAAAGAAGAGAAAGGGCACAGTGACAAAGGCGAAAAGCGAGTAGACGGCGCTGAGCCTGCGGCGGCGGCCCACCTCGTCGATGGCGCTGCGCAGCGCGAAGAGCGCGGCGTAGATCAGCAGCAGCACGAAGATCGAGGTCTGCCGAGGGTCCCAGTTCCAGTAGACGCCCCAGACCACCTGCGAGAAAATCATGCCGGTGACGGTGGCGAGGACCGTGAAGAGGAAGCCATTCTCGGCGGCCGAGAGGGCGAGATCGTCGTAGGCGGGGCGGCCCTTCCAGAGGTAGAGGGCGCTGAAGATCGCCGAGACGGTGAAGGCTAGCACGGCCACCCAGGCGGTAGGCACATGCATAATCACGATCCGACCGGCGTTGCCGAGGCCCTCGTACTGAGGGATGACCAGAAACATTGCGATCGCTACCCCGGCGATCCAGACCCCGACCAACAGCTTACCAACCTGGCCGAGACGCTGCGCCATCGGCGTTCACCTTTCCAGCCCACGCGGGTAGCTCATACCATTATTGGACCAAAGCTCGTGTCTGCATATTGTAGCACGATCCCCGACACCGGGAGACGCCGGTGCGCCCTGTGCATAAGATCGCTTTGGCAGGCGATTCATAGCTGGCAGCGCAGGTTGTGCCGAACCGTCCACGGCTTGCACGCGAAAAATGCGCGTGCTATACTCCAGATGAGGCTTTTGTAAGGGTTTGCTGACGAAACTGTGCCCATGACCGCCGACCGCAAAGAGCAGGGCTCAACCCGGCAGAGTATCCTGCAGCTGCTACGTCGTCACGGCGAGATGACGGCGCTAGAGCTGAGCGACGCGCTGAGCATGGGCGCTGTGGGCGTGCGCCAGCATCTCGCCCTGCTAGAGCGAGATGGGATGGTACGTGTGGCGGGCCTGCGCCGGAATGTCGGGCGCCCCTCGCATCTGTACATCCTCACCTCAGAAGCCGATGATCACTTCCCCCGTCGCTACGATACGCTCGCAATGGATGTGATCACCTACGTGGGCGCGGTCGCCGGCACCGATGCTCTGGGGCAGGTGCTGGCGCTGCGCCGCGCGGACACGGCCCGCAAGCTGGCCCCGGCCCTGGCCGACAAGAGCCGCTGCGAGCAGGTGGCCACGCTCGCCGCCATCCTCGCCGAGCAGGGCTACATGTGCGAGTGGGAGCAGGCCGCCGACGGCGCCTACACGCTCACTGAGTACAACTGCCCGGTGGACTGTGTGGCCCGCCAGCACCCAGAGCTCTGCGCCCAGGAGCTGCTGCTGTACGAAGATCTGCTGGGCGTGCCCATCACCCGCGAGGGCACCATCGCCGCCGGCGCCCCTTGCTGCCGGTACCGCATCCCCGCCTAACAACCCGGTTGTTCTTTTTCACCGCAGAGATCCAGCAGACGCAGCGAGTTTACGCTGCTGTCCCTTGGCTTTGCGGTGAATAGCATTTGGAGGTTTCTCATGGCCTTTACGCTACCCGCCCTGCCTTACGATTACACCGCCCTCGAGCCGCACATCGACGAGGCGACCATGCACTTTCACCACGACAACCATCACAACACGTATGTCACCAACCTGAACAACGCCATCGCCAAGCACCCCGAGCTTGAGGGCAAGTCCATTGAGGATCTGCTTGGCAACCTGGACGCCGTGCCCGAGGATATTCGCACCGTGGTGCGCAACAACGGCGGCGGCCACTGGAACCACAGCTTCTTCTGGGAGATCATGGCGCCCGACGCGGGCGGCGAGCCCACGGGCGCCCTTGCCGACGCGATCAACGCCGCCTTTGGCGGCTTCGCGGAGTTCAAAGAGAAGTTCAAGGCCGCCGCGCTTGGCCGGTTCGGCTCCGGCTGGGCCTGGCTCGTGGCCAGCCCCGACGGCACGGTCGCCATCAGCAGCACGCCCAACCAGGACAACCCGGCGATGGAGGGCAAGCAAGCCATCCTTGGCCTGGACGTCTGGGAGCACGCCTACTACCTGAAGTACCAGTTCAAGCGCCCCGGCTACGTGGACGCCTGGTGGAACACGGTGAGCTGGGCCAAGGTGAGCGAGCACTACGGGAAGTAGGCTACAAGGGAACAGGGAACAGGGTACAGGGAGAGCCTAAGCGGCAAAAGCCTCTCGTCATACGTGGCGAGAGGCTTTTGTGTGCGCCGATGCAGGCTGCCCGCCCGCGGCGGCCCTGTTCCCTGTTCCCTGTCCCCTTAGGTCACTCCAACACGTTCTGGCAGGTGAGCTCGCCCGCCTGGGCCTGCTGGATGGTGGGGCCGAGCTGCTCGGACTGGGGGCTGGTGGCGGCGGCATTCAGATCCTCGATTGCGCCAAGGCCATCGCCGAGGTTCTTGCG
>JAYUYB010000236.1:0-4774 GCA_043752655.1 Chloroflexota bacterium | reverse complement strand
TGTCGGTGACGAACTGGTTGATCACAGCGGTGAGGGCGCTGATGTCCATAAGAAAGCTCCTTAATGGCTAGGGCTACGTCATGGTCGGCAGGCGGGCGCGTGCACGCGCGCCGTGGTGGCGCGCTGCGCCGGGCGCCCGCCTGCGCGGGCGGGTGCGGAGGCGTCGGCGCAGGCCGACGCCCGGCCGCAGGCGCTGCCGCCGCGATGTCAACCGCCTGGTTCTGGCAACCTCGCCGACCATGACGTAGCCCCACACTTGCGCGGCCCGCACCCATCTGGTATAGTCTGCCCCCGGTATGGAAAAGCCAGAGTACGAGATCATGGCGGCCGTGGAGCTGCGGCACTGGTGGTACGGCGGCATGCGCGCCATCAGCGCAGCTATGCTCGACCCGCTCTACCCCGACCGGCACGATCTGCGCGTGCTCGACGCCGGCTGCGGCACGGGCGGCGACGCTCTGTTCCTGCGCCGCTACGGCACGGTGGTTGGCCTGGATTACGCCGACGAGGCCGCCGCTCTTGTGGCCGACAGGCTCCCCGGCCGCTTCACACGCGGCTCAGTACTAGCGCTGCCCTTCGCCGACAGCAGCTTCGACCTCGTCACCTCCTACGATGTGCTCTACCATCGCGCCGTCCCCGCCGAGGCCCCCGCCCTCGCCGAGGCCCGCCGCGTGCTGCGCCCCGGCGGCCGCCTGCTCATCCGCCTGCCCGCCTACGAGTGGCTGCGCTCCCGCCATGACCGTCAGGTCCACACGCGCCGCCGCTACACTGCCCGCGAGCTGCGCACGCTGCTCGCCGAAGCGGGCTTCACGGTGGAGCGCTGCACCTACGTGCTCAGCCTGCTCTTCCCCTTGCCCGTCGCGGCGCGTCTGCTGGAGCGGCTCACGCCCGACAACGGCGACGGGTCGGCTATGGGCCTGCCCGGCCCCGCCGTGAATGGCGCGCTCAAGGCCACCATGGCGATGGAGGCGGCCTGGGTGGGCCTGGGCGGCAGTTTCCCCTTTGGCCTCTCCGTGATGGCCCTCGCGCGCAGCGACAAAGCGATCGCCACAGACTCAAACCACGGCGCAGACGGCACCACGGCTGACGCTTCAGCCAGGCCCGCTGTGTTAAACACCCATGCATGACTCCGCTCCAACCTCGCCCATCGAGCAGGCCCTCGACCGCGTGAGCGCCGCGCCACGGCTCTGGAACGCCCTGCGTTGGGCGGTCGAGGCAGGCTTTGTTGGCGAGCGCGCCGTGATCGCCCGCGAGCTGCGCCCCTGGGCCGGCGACAGCCGCCGCTTCCTGGATTTCGGCTGCGGCACGGGCGAGTTCGCCGGCGAGTTCCCCGCCGGGCGCTACGTGGGCATCGACCTCTCGCTGGGCTACCTACGCTTCGCGGGACGCAACCGTCCCGGCAGCTTCATCGCTAGCTCCGGCGCGGCCCTGGCTCTCACCGACGCTAGCTTCGACGCCGCGCTCGTGCTCGGCGTGCTCCACCACCTGCCGGACAACGTGGCCAGCGCTGCCATGGCCGAGCTCGCCCGCGTGCTGCGCCCCGGCGCCACCGCCCTGGTGATGGAGGACATCCCTCCGCCAAACGGCCAGAACCTCCCCGGCCAGCTTATGCACGCCATTGATCGCGGCGGGCACATTCGCAGCGAGGCGGACTACCGCACCATCTTTGGCGCAGCGCTCGTGGTGGAGCAGGCGTATTCCATGCGTTCCGGAATATGCGATTACGCCGTGTACGTGCTGCGGCGCACGCAATGAGCGACCAGCGGCCACCGTCCACCGTCCACCCTCCACCGTCCAGTGTGCGCCCGCCCACCACAAGGAGCCGCACGATGCTGCCAGTCCTCACGCTCCTGCTCGTCGCCAGCGGCCTCACCGTGATCGGCGAGGTGCTGCTCAAGCTCGGCATGAACGCCGTGAGCGCCCAGGTGGGCGCCTTCACGCTGGAGCCGCGCGTGCTCTGGACAACCTTCACCGACTGGCGCGTGATCCTGGGCTTCGCGCTCGTCTTTGGCGGGGCGCTCTTCTGGCTCGGCGTGATCTCGCGCGTGAACCTCTCGTTCGCCTACCCGCTGCTCGCCCTCAACTACGTGCTGATCCTCATTCCCTCGCGCTACCTGCTGGGCGAGAGCATCACCCCCACCAAGCTTGCCGGCGCTATGATCGTGGTCGCGGGCGTGATTGTGATCACCTGGGGCGCGAACCAGCAGTGATGCCAGTAATGCAACATGCAAAAGTCAAAATGCAAAAGTCTGAAGGTTGGCTCTGGCACGATCAGCTGAACCCGACCCGGACCAAGGGCATATAGCGGCATGGTGGCGCTTCGAAAGCTGCTCCAGAGGTGGCCGCTTTTTTGCATTTTGACTTTTGCATGTTGCATTTGGTCGCTCGCCTACCAGCTCCCGCTCGCCCAGACGATCCACGTTGGCGGCGAGGTTGCGCTGCAGCGCCGCGACGACGACGCCCCCTTCCTGCGCGGCGCCAACGGCTCCGAGCCCGCCGACCGCGTGGACGCGCCAGGCACCCCGCGCGGCTACATCTGGTGGTGGGAGCAGAGCCAGCGCACCGGCCAGCCGCCCTACCGCTGGACGAGTGCCGAGACCACGCTGCTTGTCCCCGGCGCGGGCGGCGGCCCCTACCTGGTTGAGTTCCTTGCGCGCGGCGGCCGCCCGGACGGCGTCCCCACGCAAACGCTCTGGACGCCAGGCGTCGCCCCGCCGCTGGCCCTGAGCCTGCCCGCCGGCAAACCGCGCCGCTACCACCTGCTCGCCCCCGCCGACAGCGCCGGCGATCTGCGCGTAACAATGCAGACCACGCCCTACGTCGCCCCCGGCGACCCGCGCGAGCTCGGCTTTGTGCTACACGAGCTGCGGCTTCAGGCGTTGGGCCGCGCCCCGCGCGCGCCCGCCTGGCCAACACTCGGCTGGCTCGCCCTCGCCGTGAGCGTGATCTACGGGCTGGCCCGCGCGCTCGCCGTGGGGCGCGTCGGCGCGCTCGCCCTGGCCGCAGGCAGCGCGCTGCTCGCTGCCGCCGCCCTCGCCGCCTTCCGGCCCGCGCTCACCGTGTTCGCACCTACGCTGGCCCTGCTTGCCCTGAGCTGTGCGGCGCTGGCTGTGCTGGCGTGGCCGCTCGTGCAGGTGATCAGCCGTCGGCGGTCGGCGGTCGAATCAGGCGAGGTAACTCAGCTGCTGGCCCTGGTGCTGCTGGCCTTCGCGCTGCGCATGGGCGGGATGCTGCACCCGCAGGCCCTGTTCAGCGACCTGGGCTTCAACGCGAACAACCTTTACAGGCTGAGCCTGGGCGAAGTATTCCTCACGGCTGGCCTGCCGAGCGACGTCGGCGGCGGCAGAGCGCCCTACCCGCCCGGCTTCTACCTGGTGCTACTGCCCGGCGAGCTGCTCGCCGTGGGCGGCGCCGCGCGTAGGCTGCTCGTGCAGGGCGGCGCGGCGCTGCTCGACAGCCTCAGCCTGGTGCTGGTCTGGGCGCTGCTGCGCCGCGCAGATCTCGGGCGGCGCGCAGCGGCCCTCGGCGCTGCCTGCTACCTGCTGCCCACACCGGCCCTGGAGGCCTTCTTGATCGGCGAGTACGCCAACCTCGGCGGCCAGGCCCTGGCGCTGCCGCTGCTGGCGCTGCTCGGGCTGGGGCTTGTGCAGGGGACAGGGCACAGGGCACAGGGCACAGGGGGCAGGTCGGGCACCGTCCACCGTCCACCGTCCACCGTCCACCGTCCACCGTCCACCGTCCTACTCGCCGCCGCCGTGGCAATGGCCCTGCTCGCCCACTCAGGCGTCACGCTGTCGGTGGGGGCGCTGGTGGGCGCGGCCTGGGGTCTGGCATGGCTGGGGCGGCTGCGCGGGCGCGCCGGGCCGGTGGATCCGCTGCGGCTCACGCTTGGGGCTGCGGCAGGCCTCGCGCTGGCCCTGCTGCTCTTCTACAGCGCGCCGCTCTTCCTGGGCCTGCTTGCGGAGCGCGGCCCCCGCGCCGGGGGCCAAGGGACACCGCCGCTCCAGATCATCAGCGACACCGCCCGCGCCCTAGTGGGCATCGCCCCGCCCGAAGATCGGCGCGTGCCGCTGCCGCCCCTGCTTGGCCTCGTCGGCCTCACCGGCCTCGCCCTTGCGCTGCTGCGCCCTGCGCCACGCCAGGCGCCGCTGCGGGCGAGCCTGGCGGCCTGGTGGCTGGGCACCGCGCTCACCCTGGCCCTGCTCACCCTGGCCGATCAGGGCGTGCGCTGGGCGATCTTCCTCTACCCAGCGCTCTGCCTTGGCGCGGGCGTCGCACTCGACGCGCTCTGGCGCCGTGGCCGCCTCGGTCGCATCGCCGCCGGCGCCGCCCTCGCCGCCATCATCACCGCCGGCTTCGTCATCTGGGTCGTCACGATCCGCGACTTTATCCACGTGTGAGCAGCCGCTCAGCTCTCGTCGGCGATATCGCGCACCACATCGGTGACCGACACCACTCCGATCGGTCGCACGCCCTCGCCGGCCGCCTCGACCACCACCACGCGATGGATGCGCCGCTCCATCATCAGGCGGCTGGCCTCCTGCATCGAGTCGCTGGTGTGGACCGAGACCACATCGGTGACCATAATATGGCCCGCCGTGAGCCCGCGCCAGTGCTTCCAGTACTGCTCGTACAGCCGCGCGTTCACCAGATCGGTGCGGGAGATCAGCCCGATCAGGTGGCCCTCATCGTTCACCACCACCAGGGCGCTCACGTCTTGCTCCGACATCTGCCTGGCAACATCCTGAATCGGCGTCTCGCGGAGGCACGTCAGGAC
>JAYUYB010000235.1:0-4778 GCA_043752655.1 Chloroflexota bacterium | reverse complement strand
GGCCATCCATGCCGGGCAGCATCAGGTCGAGCACAAGCAGGCTGGGGCGCTCGGCGCGGGCCAGGCGCAGCGCGGTGGAGCCATCCCCAGCGGTGATCACGCGGAAGCCCGCCCGGTCCAGGTAGTCGCGGGCGATCTGCACGATGCCGGGCTCATCGTCGACCACCAAGATAGTGCGGGTCATGGCATACCTACACGATGAGACCTTCCCGGAAGCTCTGCGTGCGCTACTCCACGCGCGGGTCGTGGCCTGCGGGCGTGGTGGGCGCGAGCGGCGGCTGGCGGCGCTGCTGGAAGATCTTCAGCAGCAGCCAGGCGAACAGGCCGAAGGCGACGAGCTTCAGCAGGCCGCCGATCAGGCCGAAGAGCATGCCCAGCGGGCCGAAGCCGTGGCGACCGAAGCCGTGCTCCATTCCGGGGCCGAAGCCCTCACGCCCGTGGACGAAGCCGGGGCCGCCGCGCATCTCGCGCTCCATCTGCTCGCGCATCATCGGGGGGATGCCGCCAGGGCCGCGCTCAAAGCGCCCCTCGCCAAACGACGGCGGTGCAGCAGGGGCGGCGGGCGCAGCAGGGGCGGCCTGGCTGTAGGCGGCGAAGCGGTCGCCACGGTCGAAGCGGCCGCCGAGGGCGACTACGAGGGCGATAGCGGAGAGAGCGATGGCGATCCAGCCCAGCCAATTTCGATTGTGCTCCATGGTAGCTCCTTCAAAGTGTTCTGCGTTGCTTACAGAGGCAATCATACGCAGCAATTATGAAGTGAGTATGAAGCGTTGGGGGAGGGAAATAGGGGCTCAGACCGGCGGCCATGGCACGTTGGGGCCAGAGCCGGGGGCGGGGAAGACGCCGCTGTCGATCAGGCGGTCGAGGCGGCGGCGCAGCGCGCGCTGCTCGGACTTCTCGAGCAGCTCGTCGAGCGCGCGGGCGACGCTGTCGTCGGTGCCGAGGCGGGCGCGAAACGCGCAGAGCGCGTCGAGGATAGGCTGATCGATCTGCTCGCCTACATAGTCCCAGAGCACGGTGCGCAGCTTGGGCTCGAAGTGGAAGCAGAGGCCGTGGTCGATCGCCCAGAGGCGCCCGTCGATACCTTTGAGGCAGTGGCCGCTCTTGCGGTCGGCGTTATTCACCAGGCAGTCGAAGGCGCAGAGGCGGCGGACAACCTCTTCGTAGCCGCGCTCCTTGAGCATGGTAAACAGGTGCGCCTCCTCATCGGAGGCGATGAAAAGCTGGAGGCTGCCCACGCCGTAGGGGCCGTCGCGGACCACGGTGGGCGGCACCAGGCCAAAGCCAAGCGCCTCGGAGACAAGGAAGGCGGCGAGCTCGCGGCGGTAGAGCGTGCTGCGCGGGAAATCCCAGAGCGGGCGCTCGCCGCGGCGGGGCTTGTAGATCGCGAGCAGGCTTAGACCCTCGTGCTCCACCGAGGTAAGCAGCGTGTAGTTGCTGCTGTAGGGCATGGAGCTCTCGACGGCGAGCTCGCCCTTTGCGAGCGCCTCCAGCACACGGGCGACGCTGATCGACTGTTGCTGCTCGTCCATATGGCGTACGCCTAGCTACTGAGCGCTGAAGACAGGGCCGTGGCCATTGCGCTGGGGGCAGAAGTGGCCAACGGGGTCGATCGGGCGGCCGCAGTTCCCGCAGATCGGGCGACCGGCGGCCACCACCTGGGCGGCGTGGCTGCTGAGGGCGCGCATCAGGGCGCGGTTCACAGAGATGCGCGCCGTGACCGACTCGCCCTCCTCCTCGGCGACGCTCTGGATCAGCAGGATCACCAGATCGCGCTCGGCGTCGTAGCCGAGGCCCATCTGGCCGACCCGAAACTCCGGCTCCAGCGGCTCCTCCAGGCTCATATCAGTGATGAGCAGATCGTCGGAGGTGGTGAGGCGCGGGTTCTTCTCGGTTAGGCCGTCGAGCAGGCGCGCGATCGCGTCGGCGAGCGCGCGCACCTGCTCCTTCTCAGCGATCAGGCTGATCAGGCGATTGCCACGCCGCGCCTGCACATAGAAGATGCGCTGGCCCTTTGGGCCCACGGCCCCGGTGGTGATCCGCTGGACCGCATCGAGATCAAAGCTAAACTCAGACATACATTACTCTACTCAGATCGCATCCGACGCGCCGTTCCCGGCGGCGACAACCTCGGCAGGCTCGGCGGGCGCTGGGCTGTCGGCGGGCGGCTGCGCCTCGGCGGGAGGCTCCGGCTTCGGGCGCAGATGCTCGATGGAGCCCGTATCATTAAAGGCCATCAGCCGTGGGCCCATGCGCTCGAAGGCGATCGCCGTAAGCGAGCATGGGTTGATCACGAGCCGCTGGAACAGATCCATGTGCATGCCGACATAATGGGCGATCGCGAGCTTGATAATATCGGCGTGCGAGAAGACGGCGATGATCTCTTTAGGGTGGCGCTCGCGCAGGCCATCAAGCGCCTGGACCATACGCATCTGGGCTTCGCCAAGCGTCTCGCCGTTGGGGAAGCGCGTGCCGCTAGGGTAGAACTGCACGCCCGGCCAGAGCTCGTGCTTGTAGAGCTCCTTCAGCTCGGCGCCCTGCCACTCGCCGTAGCGCACCTCGCCGATCTGCTCGACGAGCCGCAGGTCGAGGCCGCGCGGGCGGGCGATGGCGGTGGCCGTCTCGACGCAGCGCTCCAGCGGGCTGGTGTAGATCGCGGCGATCGGCAGATCGCCAAGCCGCTCGCTTAGGGCGGCAGCCTGGGCCTTGCCCTCATCATTCAGGTGGACACCTGGCGTCCAGCCGGCCAGGCGCCCGTGTACCCAGTCGTTAGTGCCGTGGCGCATCAGCAGCAGCAGGGTCACGCTTTGCTCCTTAGGGGTTGCTGGCTCCATCTCTATAATACCACAATCAGGGGTGCGATCGCTGTATTTTCAGGGCGGCGCCCCCCGCGCACGGCGCGTTGACACGCCCAAGAGCGGCGCGCTATAATCGACACAGCTTCGCGCAAAGCGCCTCCTCCGCCAGAACAACTGATATCCCAGGCACCGCTATGTCCAGCGAGCTGCTCTACTTCAATGGGGTGAACGCCAGCCGGGGCGAGTACGCCCGCGAGCCGATGTCCCTAGAGGCGCTCGCCCGCATCATCAAGGGCGATACGCCTGAGGCCGCCCGCCCCGAGCGCCTCGACCCCGACGCCGCCCAGCGCCAGCTGCTCAAGCAGCGCACCCAGCTGCTCAACTCCGGCAGCTTCGAGGTGAAGGAGGGCGTGGATCAGACCAGCCTCGCCCAGACGGGCTGGGCCGTGATCTTCCCCGCCGCCGGAGACTATAGCGCCGTCCGCGACGCCCTGCTCCCCCTGCTCCAGCTGCGCCACGGCCAGGCCGGCGAGCTGTACCGCGAGTGCTTCGGCCCCGCCGGCCACCGCCCCGGCGAGGCTCGCGGCGATTTCCTCAAGCGCCAGGGCGCCGCCACCAGCGGCCCCGTCGACCCCAAACGCTTCCCCTACTATGTGCTGATCGTCGGCTCGCCTGAGGAGATCCCGTTCCGCTTCCAGTATCAGCTCGACGTGCAGTACGCCGTGGGCCGCCTCCACTTCGCCAGCGTGCAGGAGTACGCCCAGTACGCCCAGAGCGTGGTCGCCGCCGAGGGCGGTGCGGCGCCCCTGGCGAAGCGCGCCGTCTTCTTCGCCACCCAAAACCCCGACGACGTCGCCACGAGGCGCGCCGCCACCGAGCTCGCCGCCCCGCTCCTCAGCTCGCTGCGCGCCCAGGAGCGCGCCGCCGGCTGGCAGCTCGAGGCGGTGAGCGGCGAGCAGGCCACCAAGGCCCGCCTCGCCCGCCTGCTCGGCGGCGCCGAGACGCCCGCCCTGATTTTTACCACCAGCCATGGCGCCGAGTTCGACCAGGTGGACCCGCGCCAGCTGCGCCACCAGGGCGCCCTGATCTGCCAGGACTGGCCCGGCCCGCGCAACTGGAGCCACCGCGCCCTCCCCACCGACTTCTACTTCGCCGGTGAGGATATTAGCGACGACGCGCGCCTGCTCGGCAGCATGGCCTTCCTCTTCGCCTGCTTCGGCGCCGGCACCCCGCGCCTCGACGACTTCCCCCACGAGCGCGGCGCTCAGGGCGCCATCGCCCCCCACGCCTTCGTCAGCCCGCTCGCCCAGCGCATGCTCGGCCACCCCAACGGCGGCGCCCTCGCCGTGATCGGCCACGTGGAGCGCGCCTGGACCTACTCGTTCAACGATAGCTACGGCGCCCGCCAGGTGGAGACCTTCGACAGCGCCCTGCGCCGAATTATGCTCGCCGGCGCGCCTGTGGGCTGGGCGCTGGAGTTCTTCAACAATCGCTACGCCGAGCTGGCCACCGGCCTCACCGAGGATCTGGAGAATGTGCGCTACCAGAACAATCCCCCGGACGACTTCACGCTCACCACGCGCTGGACGGAGCACAACGATGCGCGCAGCTATGTGATCCTCGGCGACCCCGCCGTACGCCTGACGCTTGCCACCGGCGACGCGCCCGCCGAGCGCGCAACCATCCCCGCCGTGGCGACCACGCCCGCCCAGCCCGCGCCCGCCAACACTCCGCCGCCCACACCAACGAGCAACCAGATGCCGCCGAGCTATCCACAGCAGCCTGGGGGCCAACAGCCTGGCTACCCGCCATCTGTCTATCCGTGGCCTCCTGGCTCGCCGCCCGCCGGCTACGTGCCTGGCTCGATTGTGATCTACCCCGGCTACATGCCCGCGCAGGGCTACGGGCCGCCTAACCAGGCGCCCGCCCAAAACCCGAACGACCCGGCCTCCAGCTTCGGCATCGGCGACCTGTTTCGCA
>JAYUYB010000234.1:0-11233 GCA_043752655.1 Chloroflexota bacterium | reverse complement strand
AGGTGATTGTCTACTATATCTACCAGCAGGGTTTCCGCTTCCAAGATATGGGCTATGCCAGCGCAATCTCGATCGTGACGCTGGTGCTGCTGTTATTGGTCAGCTGGCTGCAGATGCGCTTCCTGCGCGCCGACGACTAAGGAGGAGGGGTCAATGGCGGCAAATCTGCACCCGGTCCATAGGCATACGCCGGCGCGACGCGCCCTTGAGATCGTCGGTGGCGTGCTGCGTGTGCTGCTGTATAGCGTTCTCTGCATTATCTTCCTTGTGCCGTTTGTGTGGATGTTATTCGGTGGCCTGCGGGCCGAGAGCGAGATCTTTCGCTACCTGACGCCCTTCAGTTGGCGTACCTTTGTGCCGATCGAGTGGACGCTTGATAGCTACGCGACAATCCTCGGCCTGAATGAGACCGGGCGGGCCGCAGGCTATAACTTCGGTCGCAACCTGCTGAACTCCTTCATCGTCTCGGCGGCGGTGGTGGCCTCAAGCCTGGTCTTCAACACGATGGGGGCCTATTTCTTCGCCCGGCTGCAGTTCCCGATGAAGAACTGGTTGCTGCTGTATGTGATCGCGACCCTGCTGATCCCGTTCGAGGTGACGATGGTTCCGCTGTATATTGTGGTGCGCACCCTACAGCTGGACAACACAATGTGGGCGTTGATTGTACCGTGGTTTGCCAGCCCCTTCGTGATCTTCTCGCTGATGCAGTTTATGCGCGGTTCGATCCCCTATGAGCTCGATGAGGCGGCCTTGATCGACGGCGCCGGCTATTTCACGATCCTCTGGCGGATCATTGTGCCGCTCAGTATCCCAGGGCTAGTGACGAATGCGCTGCTCGAGTTTCAGTTTATCTGGAATCTGTTCTACTGGCCGCTAATCGCGGTCGGTGATCGCAACATCCAGGTGCTCCAGGTGGTGATCAGCAGCACCCTCGGCCAAACCCAGCAGTACTGGGGGCGCACCTTCGCCGGCTCGACGCTGGCGACTGTCCCGGTGGTGATCATCTTCCTGTTGCTCCAGCGCTATTACACAGAGGGTATCGCCAGTACCGGGGTGAAAGGGTAGATCGCTTTAAAAGTACAGGTTGGGGGCGGCTGTACCGCCCCCCGGCCTTGTGCTGCCAATCAATGGGAGGCAAACCGTTGAAACGCATTATTATTGACACCGACCCGGGCGTCGACGATGCCATGGCGATCCTGCTGGCCTTTAACTCGCCCGAGTTGCAGGTCGAGGGGCTCACCACTGTCTTCGGCAACACCGGCTCCGCGATCACCACGGCCAACGCGCTGCGGCTGGTCGAATTGGCCGGGCACCCCGAGGTGCCGGTGGCGCGCGGCGTCGATGCGCCCATGCTGCGGCCTTACAAGGGCGAGGGCTGGCGCGTACATGGGCACAACGGCCTTGGCCAGGTTGACTTCCCACCGCCCAAGGGCCAGCCCGACCTGCGCCGAGCCGCGCAGTTTATTATCGAGATGGTGCTCGCCAACCCGGGCGAGATCACCCTCGTACCCCTCGCGCCCCTCACCAACATCGCTTTAGCGGTGCTGCTCGAGCCACGCATCGTCGCGCTCGTCAAAGAGGTGGTGCTGATGGGCGGCGCCGCCGACGTGCCGGGCAATGCCTCGCCGGTCTCCGAGGCGAATATCAACAACGACCCCGAGGCCGCCAGCATCGTCTTCCACGCCGGTTGGCCGCTCACTATGGTCGGCCTCGATGTGACCATGAAGACGGTGATGAACCGGGCCTACCTGGATCGACTGAAGGCTGCCAATAACCCGCAGACGGACTTCATCTACGCGATCACACAGCACTACATGCAGCTCTATGCGAGCCGCGGGGTTGACGGTATGCCCGTCCATGACCCGTCGGCGCTCGCCTACCTGATCGACCCCACGCTCTTCACCACCCGCCACGCCTATGTCGATGTCGAGCACCATAGCCCCTTCTACTCCGGCAACACCATCCCTGATTGGCGCGAGCAGCGCGGGCAGGCGCCGAACGTCCATGTCTGTACCGATGTCGACAGCCCGCGGCTGCTCGACCTGTACTACGAGCGGCTCACGAGGGCGACGGAGCCTTCCTCAGCCTAGGGGGCCTCACACCCATGCGACGGATTATTATCGACACGGACCCGGGCGTCGACGACACGATGGCGATCCTGCTGGCCTTCAGTTCGCCCGAGCTGAAGATAGAGGGGCTCACCACCGTCTTCGGCAACACCGAAACCGCGATCACCACGGCCAACGCCCTGCGGCTGGTTGAGTTGGCGGGCCACCCCGGGGTGCCCGTGGCGCGCGGTGCCGAGAAGCCGCTGCTGCGCCCATTCACGGGCGACGGCTGGCGCGTACACGGGCGCAACGGCCTTGGGCAGGTCGACTTCCCGCCGCCCAAGGGCCAGCCCGACCCGCGGCGAGCCGGGCAGTTTATCGCCGATATGGTGCTCGCCAACCCGGGCGAGATCACCCTTGTGCCCTTGGGGCCGCTCACCAATATCGCGATCGCCTACGCTCTCGAGCCACGCATCGCGCAGCATGTGCGCGAGGTGGTGCTGATGGGCGGTGCGGCTGGCGTGGCGGGCAATGTCTCGGCCGTGGCCGAGGCGAATATCCACAACGACCCCGAGGCCGCCAATATCGTCTTCCATGCGGGCTGGCCGATCACCATGGTCGGCCTTGATGTAACCGAGAAGACGATCATGTCGCCGGCCTACCTCGATGCGCTCAAGGACGCCAACACGCCCGCCACCGACTTTATCCACGCCGTCGTGCAGCACTACATGCAGTTCTATCTGGATCTCGGCCTCACAGGCATGCCCGTCCACGACTCATCGGCGATCGCCTACCTGATCGACCCGACGCTGTTCACCACACAGCGGGCCTTCGTCGATGTCGAGTACCAGAGCGCGCACCATAGCGGCCAGACAGTGGCCGACTGGCGTGGACAACGCGGGCAGCCGCCGAACGTCCAAGTCTGTCATGATGTTGACAGCGCACGATTTCTTGCGATGTATCGCCAACGACTGACAGGAGCTCACCAGTGAAGCTGAGTGCAATCATCGACTGCGATCCCGGACACGACGATGTGATGGCGATCCTACTGGCCGCGCGCACGATGGACCTGCGCGGGATCACTACCGTCCACGGCAACGCCTCGCTCGTCGATACCACCCGCAACGCGCAGCAGGTGGTGGAGTTCGCCGACCTCACCAGCATCCCGATCGCCAAGGGCTTTGCGCACCCCCTCGCCCGCCCGCCGCGCTACGCGCCCGGCGTACACGGCGAGAGCGGGCTCGACGGTCCGACCCTACAGCCCCCCACCGTGCCCCTACACCCCCAGAACGCCGTCGATTTTATCCTGGACAGCTCCCACAGCATCCCAAACCTGCACCTTCTGCCGATCGGCCCCCTCACCAATGTTGCGGCGGCGCTGAGCCTCGACCCGTCGTTGCCCGCGCGGATCAAGCAGATCAGCCTGATGGGCGGCTCGCTGACCTTCGGCAACGCCACACCCGCGGCCGAGTTCAATATCCTCTGCGACCCTGAGGCGGCCCACGTTGTCTTCACTAGCGGCATCCCAATCAAGATGATCGGCCTGAACGCCACCCGCCAGGTGCTGGCCACCCCCGAGTACCGCAAGCGCGTCCGCTCGATCGGTAGCACCACCAGCACCCACGTCGCCGATATGCTCGACTTCTACAGCCGCGGCGAGGGCGGCCAAACCGGGCTGCCCGGCGGCGCCATGCACGACCCGCTGGCGGTGGCGGCCCTGATCGACCCCGACATTCTCACCTTTGAGCCCATGCACGTTGCCGTCGAGACGAACGGTACCTACACAGATGGCATGACACTCTGCGATGGGCGGCACCTGGGTGAGGACTTCCGCACCATCAAGCCGCGCACGCGCGGCGCCGAGCCGAACGCCGAGGTTGCGGTGGTCGCCGACGCGAAGCGCTTCTGGGAGCTCTTCCTCGACATTCTGGCCACCTACCCATAGATGCGGTGTTTTGCCAGCAAAGCGGGCAATATACCGCAACAAAGAGAGAGGGATCGTGTGTCTGACGAAGAATCAATGATGCCCATCTCGGCGACGCGCCAGGAGGTAGCCGCGCAGCCCGAGGTGATCACGCGGGTACTGAACGATCTGGCCGATCCGGTGCGCGAGCTCGCGCAGTTGCTCGCCGCCCGCGGGATCCGGCAGATCATGCTTGTCGGTTCCGGTGACTCCTGGTTCGCCGGCATGGCCTGCCGCCTGGCGTTCGAGCACTATAGCGGGCTGGTGGCCGAGGCTGTCCAGGCCTATGAGTATGCGGCCCACGGCCGCCCAGACATCGATGCCACAACAGCGGTGATTGTGATCAGCTCGAGTGGGCGACCCACGACGACTTGGGAGGCTCTCGACCGGGCGTTGGCAACGCCGGCCTATGTCGTCGGGATCACCGATAACCCCTACGCCGGCAACCCGTTCAGCGAGAAGGTCCATACCGCACTGGTGCCGGGGGCCGCGAAAGTCGGCTGGCCGGCGCAGACAACTAGTGCGACGATCGCGGTGCTGAGCCTGCTGGCGATCGAGCTCGGGCGTGCGCGTCACCATCTGGAGGCCGCCACGGCCGATCAGTTGGGCACGCAACTGCGCGGTCTTCCCGCAGCCATGCGGGTCGCGCTCAGCGCAAGCGTGGGCTGGGCGGAGGAGCTTGCGCAGCGCATTCTGCTGTCCGGCCCGCGGCGAATCGTCACATTCGTCGGCTCGGGGCCGAGCCTCGGCGTGGCCTATACCGGGATGGCACTGCTGGCCGAAGGCCCGCAAGAGGTTGGGCTTGCGATCGCGGCTGAGGAGTTTCACCACGGCCTGCATATCGCTACGATCGCGCCCGACGATCTGGTGCTCTTGGTGGCGCCAACCGGCGCCGGCAGCGCGCGCATGCTCGACACCGCCCGCTCCGTCGCAGCATGGGGCGCGCAGCTTGTTGCGATCATCGATGACCAGGACGAAGTGATTCGTGGGTTGGCCGGGTCGGTGTTCGAGGTTGCGAGTGTGCCTGAAGCGCTCTCCCCACTGCTTACGCTGCTGCCGCTGCACCAGTTGAGCATCCAGATCGCCGCCCAGAAAGTCGCCGCTGGTTACCAGCGCCCGAGGTCGGTGCCATAGGATCCATGACAATGCAGTACGCGAGCTGGAGTGTGATTATCGACGATATCGTCTTCCCCGACGGGCGAACCTCGATGGGCGTGCTGGGCGGCGGCGGTACGCATACGGTGGCCGGCATGCGGCTCTGGAGCGACGATGTCGGCATCCTGGGCCAAGTCGGGCGCGACTTCGACGAGGCGATCATGGCGCAGATCGACCTGCGCATGCACGCCTTTCGGCGGACCGACCGGCCGACTCCGCGTGCCTGGCAGCTGTTCGAGACGGATGGCCACCGCACGCAGATCCCGCGGATCGCGCTCGACGACTGGTCGGCGCAGTTGCAGTGGCCGGACGACTTTCCGGCATACCTTCAGGCCCATGGGGTGCAGGCTGTACACCTGCTGACGCGTGGCGCGCCGGGCGACCCTGAGCAGATTGAGCGGGTCGCGGCGGCTGGCCTGCGCATTAGCCTGGAGCCGATCATCGAAGAGGGCATGGGGCGGATTGAGGCCGACCGGGTGCTCGCATGCCTGCCGTATGTCGAGATTTTCTCGCCGGGCGTCGGCGAGACTCAGGCGCTGCTGGGCGAGATGCCGCTGCGACAGGCGCTGGTCGAACTGGCTGAGCGCGGCCCGGCTGTGGTGGCTCTGCGGCGAGGTGCGGCAGGGTCGCTGATCTATCAGCGCGAGACGAGGCGCATGCTGGGCGTGCCGGCGGCGCGCGCCAGGGTGGTTGATGTCACCGGCGCCGGAAATGCCTACTCCGGCGGCCTGCTGGTCGGGTGGTGTCAGTATGACGACCTGGACCAGGCGGCGGCCTGTGCAGCGGTCAGCGCGGCGCTTGCGATTGAGCAGATCGGCCCGGTCACGATCACGTCTGAGTTGCTGGAAGATGCGCGGCGCCGACACGCCGAACTGCTGAACGAACTGAGTGAGACGGATTGCCGAGATGAAGACTAACGAGCGCCGCTTTGATGTTCTCACGATCGATGGCATAGATGTCGATCTCGTTATGACTGTGCCGCGGCTTCCCGGGCCGGACGAGAAGGTAATGAGCGAGCTGATCGGCACGCTGTCGGGCGGCCCGGCGGCCAACTTCGCCTGCGCCGCCAGCCGGCTCGGTCTACGCGTGGCGGCCCTGGCCGAGCTCGGCGACGACCCGGCCGGGCAGTTGGTCATTGATGACTTTATCAAGTATGGGGTCGATACATCACTGATCCATATGCGCCGGGACGGTAAAACCAGCTTCACGGTCATCCTGATCCCGCCGGGCGGCGAAAAAGCGGTGGTCGTGGTGCCGACCTTTGCGCCCGAGCACTCGGTCGAGCAGTTGCAGGCGGCGTTTAGCCAGGCGCGGCTGATCTATCTGATGCCGCTGGCAAATTTCGGCATGCTCGCGCAGTTGGCCCATGCGTGCGGCACCGAGGTGATGATCGACATCGAGCCGCTCGACGGCGTTGATCGCGAGATGATGCGCCGGATCGTCGCCGATTCTGATATTGCCTCCTTTAACCAGTTCGGCTTTCACTCCGCATGGGGGGTCGCGCCGTCGATCACGGCTGCGCGGCAACTGCTCGAGTTAGGCCCCCACACGGTAGTAGTGACCCTTGGCGCACAGGGCGCGCTGGCGGTGACTCGCGATGAGGAGGTCATCCAGCCCGGCTTCGCGACCGAGGCCGTCGACACGACCGGCGCCGGCGACACCTTCAACGCGGCGTTTATGAGCGCGACGCTGCGCGGCCTGCCGCTCGCCGAGCGGCTGCGCTTCGCCTGCGCGGCTGGTGCGCTGGCGGTTACCGGCATGGGTCCGCGCGGGCGCCTACCGACAGTGGCCGAGGTGAAGCAGTTTGCCGACTTGGGGTATGCTGACGAGTCTTAACGCGTTTCAATCGCGCGCCTTCAGCGCGCCCTGCTAGATACCAGATAGGAGCGACCCGATGGAAATGTCTGCTGCCACCATGATCGCGCAAGTTGACAGTCTGCCCGAGCTGATTCGGACCCAGTTCGATGCGCTTGATGAGCGCGTCCGCCGGCTGCTCAACCACGAGGAGTATCTCTCGGTCAAACGGATCGCGCTGACCGGCTGCGGCGACTCGCACATGGCCGGCCTGGCGAGCGAGCTGGCCTTCGAGCAGCTCTCCGGTGTGCCGACCGATGCGCTGACCGCCATGCAGGCCGGGCGCTACGCGGCGCCCTACTTCGAGCGCGCGTTTACGCGTAACCCGCTGGTAGTTGGTATCTCTGTCTCGGGGACGGTCGCGCGCACCCGCGAGGCTCTCGTTATGGCCCGCAAGTCCGGCGCACTGACGGTTGCGCTCACAGGCAACCCCGATTCGCCGCTCGCCGGTGTGGCCGAGAAGGTGCTCACCTGCGTAGTGCCGGACTTCGCGCCCGCGCCGGGGGTGCGCTCCTATCGCATCTCGCTCATGGCGCTCTACCTGCTGGCGATCCGGGTTGCCGAGATCAAAGGCCGGCTGACCCAGGATGAGGCGAATGGCGTGCGCCAACAGCTCAAGGGCACCGCCGACTCGATTGAGGCGACGATTGCGGCGATCCGCACGCCGGTGCGGAAGCTCGCCGAGGCCTGCGCGGAGTACCACAACTTTGTATTCGTCGCCGACGGCCCGAACTACGCGACGGCGCTCTTCTCGGCTGCGAAGCTGATGGAGGCGGCCGGCCGACACGCCGCAGGTCAGGATACCGAGGAGTGGGCGCACCTCCAGTATTTCGTGAATGACGTCCCGGCCACACCGACCTTCCTGATCTCGCCCGGAGGGCGCGGCCATTTGCGCGCTGCCGAGTTGCTGGAGCCGCTCAAGCGGATCGGTCGGACGATTGTGGCCGTGGTGCCCCAAGGCGATACGGCGATCGGCGGCGAGGCCGATTGGACGCTCCCAGTCGTTGGGGAGGTGCCTGAGATCTTCAGCCCAATGGTCTACGCCGTCGCTGGGGAGCTCTTCTCGGCACACCTCTCCGAGCTGATCGGCGAACCGCCGTTCCGGCGCTTTGATGGAGTCTATCAGGAAGGCGGCAATACCATTAAGTCTAGCGCGGTTATCGACACACTATGACCCATGCTGCGCGCTTTAAGCTGTCGTATATGTTGTTCTTTGGGGCGATCGGCATCCTGTTCAACTACTATGCGCTCTACCTGCAGTGGGCAGGGCTGACTGGCATTCAGATCGGAACAGTGCTCGCCGTCTTGTCCCTGGCCCGGGTGATCAGCCAGCCGATCTGGGGGTTGATCGGCGATATCTATCGGCTCCGCCGGGTGATCCTGAGCGCTTCCTGCTTTGGGTCGGCATTTGCGGCGCTGGCGCTGGTCTACTCGCCGGATTTCGGCTGGCTGGTGCTAGTGACGAGCATCCTTGCGATCCAGAACGGTCCGATCGGGCCGTTCTGCGACGCGCTGACGATCGAGTACCTTGAGCGTGAGTCGCGGCGTGAGCAGTTCGGCTCGCTGCGGCTGTGGGGCTCGGCCGGGTTCGCGGTTGCCTCGCTGGTGGTCGGAGCGCTGGTGATCGGCGAGTCGATCTGGCTGATCATCTACCTCTACAGCGCCGTCATGGTGCTTATGGGGTTGGTGACGGCCACGCTGCCCGACGTGCCGCACGCAACGAAGGCAACCTGGCGGGGCAGCGGCCCGATCGTGTGGGGTAATCGGGTCTTCGTGCGCCTCCTGGTCGCCACGACGATGATTGGCATGACGCTTGGGGTCGTCAACTCATATCTGATCATCTACCTGAGCGACATCGGCGCCCCTGGGTGGGTGAGTGGGCTGACCTTTGCCCTGGCTGGCATCCTTGAGGTGCCGCTCATGGCCTACGCCGGGGTGCTGATCCAGCGCTGGGGGCTGCGTCGGGTGTTGTTCTGGGGCGTGGCTCTGCAGCCGCTGCGCTGGATGCTCTATACGGTGATCACCATCCCGATCCTCGTTGTGCCAACACAGATCTTTCACAGTATCGCGATGCTGTCGCTGCTGGTGGCCGGTGTGCTGTTTGCCGATCAACTGCTGCCCAACCAGTGGCGCGCCACCGGGCAGACCGCCTACGCGGCGGCGCTGCACGGGATCGGGCCGAGCATCGGCGTCTTCACGGCCGGCATCATCTATCAACAATACGGGATCGCCACGGTCTGGTGGGCCTGCGCCGTTGTGAATATCATCGGCGCGATCGCGCTAGCCTGGGCGGTCTGGACACCGCAACCGGTCGAGGCGATGCCGCGCCCGTCGATTGATGCCTGATAGCCCCTACAGGTGGGGCTGCGTATGGTTCTATAAAGATACTTATGGTGCCAGAGTATGTGACGATCTCAAACCTGATCATCGACGACATCGTGCTTGCCGACGGGCGCTCATACATGAACACCCTGGGCGGCGCCGGTACACATACCTTGATCGGTATGCGACCCTGGTCTGATTCGCTCGGTTTTGTCGCGTACTGCGGCACCGACTTTGATCCGCAGCATCGGCGCTTTCTTGAGCAGATGGGGGTTGATCTGCGCGGCGTCGCGCTACGCTCTGGCGAGCGGACGCCGCGGGCTTGGCAGCTGTTTGAGCATGATGAGCGGCGGATCGAGATCTTCCGCACCAACATCGACGACTTTCAACGGCTTAAGCCATCGTTCGAGGATATCCCCGCCGCTTATCTTCAGGCGCGCGGCTTCCATTTGCAGTGGGGAACCCCCGATGAGCTGGTTCAGCTGATCGCGCAGCTGCGAGCGGCTAACCCGGCTAGCCTGCTGATCTGCGAGCCTTCGCTCGCGCACCTGGCCGGAGCGCTTGAGCATAACCTGCCCATCCTCACCGCCGTAAATGTCTTCTCGCCCGACCGTGAGGAAGCCCGCGCACTGACCGGCAGCTCCGACATCGCCACGATCTTCGAGCGGTTACTCGGGGCCGGTGCGCGCGTGGTGGCACTGCGCCTTGGTGCAGCCGGATCGCTGGTCGGCACGGCTGCCGGCTCGTTCTACCGTGTCCCGGCCGTGCCGCCTGCCGCTCTCGTGGATGTCACCGGCGCCGGAAACGCGTACTGCGGAGGGTTCCTGGTTGGCATCGGGCGTAACGAGCAGATCGCCACGGCCGCTGCACGGGCGGCCGTAAGTGCGAGCTTCGCGATCGAGCAAATTGGGGTACTCCGCTTCGATGCGGAGAAGCTGGCCGAGGCGGAGCGCCGCCTGGAGTGGGCGCTTACTCGCATTGAGGTGCGCGAGAGCGTCGCGCCCTTTCTTCCGCTGATGGGCGTGCCGAGCGCCCTATCGGCCGGGTGAGGTTGTTGGCCATGGCCTGGGAAACATATCTCTTTGTTCTAAAGCTCTTCTGGCGTCGGATCGGACTCCTGCTGACGGCGAACATCCTGTGGATCCTCATGAGCCTGCTCGTAGTCACATGGCCCGCCGCGACGGCTGGGCTCTTCTATCTGGTAAAGCGGGTGGTCGACGAGGAGTTGCTGTCCGACCCCGAGTCGGCTGTGATCGACGACTTCTGGCGGGGCTTCCGCGCAGAGTGGCGGCGCAGCAGTAGCCTCGCGCTGGGCAGTGTGGCGGCGCTGGTAGTGCTCGTGGTCTCGTTGCGCTTCTATGGCGAAAGTACGATCACGCTGCTGAACTGGCTGGTTGGCCCGATCAGTCTGCTGGGCCTCGTCTGGGCCGGCATGCAGCTCTATCTCTACCCGCTGCTCATCCACCGCCCCGAGCGCTCGCCGGCGGCGATCGCGCGTGAGGCCTTTCTGCTTACGATCAGCTACCCGCTGAACACCGCGCTAACCCTGCTGACAGCGCTCGTGCTGCTGGCGGGCGCGACCATCCTGGCCGGGCCGATCTTTACCGTCTTCTTCGCATTGATCGCGATCATGCAGACGGTCGGGCTACGCACGATCCTGGCCCAGCGCGGCGAACTGAGGCTGCGGCTCACGCCCGAGCAGCGTGCGGAGCAGGATCGCCCGCGCCCGCCCCGCAGCTCTGCCTGATCACAGGCACGTCAGGAGGCATATATGCAGCCAACCGCTATCATCTGTGGGAGCACCACGCCGGTCGGCCATGCCCTGGCGGCACGGATGCAGGCCGAGGGCATGCTGGTGATCGCGATCGATCCGTCGGGTACGCTGGCGGCG
>JAYUYB010000233.1:0-4781 GCA_043752655.1 Chloroflexota bacterium | reverse complement strand
ACGCGATTATGCTCTACCCTGGCTCTGCGGACGCCCACGCCCTCGCCGGCACCGTCTGCCTGGCCCGCGGCGAGACGAGCGCGGCCGCCGAGGCCTTTCGGCGCGCCGTGGCCTGCTTCCCGCTTCAGGCCGAGCTTCACAGCGCCCTGAGCGCCGCGCTGCTCGATAGCGGGCGCCCAGCCGAGGCCCGCGACGAAGCCCGCCGCGCCCTACTGATCAGCCCGCGCTCCGCCGCCGCATACCTCCACCTCGCCAGCGCAGAGGAGCAGCTCGGCGCCGCCCCCCAGGCCGTGGAGGCGCTGCTGCGGGCTGGCTTGGAGCTGCCAGCGCCGCCCGCCGATACGGCCACCCTGCGCTGCACGCTGGCGGCGCAGCTGCTGAGCATGGGCCGCAGCGCCGAGGCCCAGCTAGCGCTTGTGGGCGTCGAGCGGCTGCTTGAGCGCTGCCCCGCGCCGCAGCGGGCCGGGCTGCACTTCTACCTCGGCGAGCTGCTGCGCCTCGGCGGCGACAGCGAGGGCGCGCGCGGCCACTTCCGGGCCAGCGAGTCGCTCGACCCGCACGGGCGCCACGCGGCGGCGGCGTGGCGGGCGGCGCGTTTGTAGATCGTGGCGTGCGAGGGAAGGGCGCCCACAAGGGGCGCCCGGACCAAGTGAGGGAAGGGGCTCCCGGGCCAAGTGAGGGAAGGGCGCCCAGACCAAGTGGGGAGGGGTACGCTTACTGCCCTGTGCCGTCGAGGGCGCCGTACTCCAGGGGAGTTACATTTACCCAGCTGCCGCCCTCGTAGATCCAGGTGTCGTAGTGGAGGTGCGGCCCCGACGACTGGCCCGTCGTGCCAACATAGCCGATCAGCTCACCGCGCCGCACCGCCTGGCCATCCTGCACGGCGTAGCCCGCCAGATGCGCGTAGCCTGTGCGGTAGCTGTCGTTGGCGAGCCAGAGATGATTGCCGCCCGGCCAGCTGTTCGGCGTGAGCTTGACGACGCCGTCGTGGGTGGCGTACACCGGATGATCCTGCGTGCCCTCTGGGTCGGCCGTGCCGTCGCCGTTGCCATCGATCGCCAGATCGACGCCGCCCCAGACTGCGGCGGGGGCGTGGCTGCCCACCCCGTAGCCCTGGGTCATTACCGTGTTTGGTGCCTGGAGCGGATTGCCCTGGGGGCGCGCGTCGCTCGGCAGGCCGCGGCCTTGCTGCTGGGCCTGGGCCACACCGCTCAGGCCGCCACCGGCCACTGCGCCCACCGCAGCTGCGCCGCCCTGGACTCCCCAGACGCTCAGGCGAGGCGCTGATTCCTGCCCAAGCTGGAGCCAGAGCCAGCCAGCGCCGATCAAAGCAAGCAGAAGCAAGATGGCGCTGCCGCGCCCGCCCTGGGCCAACATGCTACTGCACCCCTGCGGTGCGCCATGCGTCGACCAGGCTGTTCACGGAGTCGACGTAGGCCTGCACGTCGTTCTCGAACGAGGGCGCGTAGACCGGTATGATGTCCGCGACGGTTTGGTGGCCACGGCCTTGCAGATACTCGACATCGATGAGGCGGTACCAGTCGTCGATGCCCTCGCCCCACGAGGCGTAGTCGCGAAAGCGTCCGTAGCAGGTGGCGTAGCCCGCGCAGATGATGTTGCCGACGTTGTGGGTGGTTACCCCGCCGGGCTTGATGCCCGCCCAGGCCTGATTGCTGCCCGCGCTACTCTCATGGATGAAGAAGGCGATGGCGAAGGCTGGGTCGATGCCATACTGCTGTCCGAGGCGGTACCACACCTCGCCGGTGCCCACCGCAGGCGAGCCGTACGACTCGAGGATGCGGTCGATCTGCTGCGGCGTAAGGCTCGGCGGCCCCTTCAGGTTATAGTCGCCAGCGGGACGCGCCGCCGCAAAGAGCGCCGCCCGGCTATTGCCTACGCTCTCGCCCAGGCGCTGAAGCGGGTTCCAGCGGCTGAGTCCGCCTGCGCTGCCGCCGCCCATGGTGAAGAGTACCAGCAGGCTGGCGAGGCAGATCACGCCCAGGATGGCCACGCCGTTCAGGCTGAGCGCGGGCGGCGCCTGGGGCGGCACGTAGCCCCCGCCGAGGCGCGGCCTGGCTTCAGAGAGCTCCAGCCGCGCTAGGTCGGCGTCGATGGAGTGGTAGCGTGCCCGCGCCGACTCCACCGGCCTGCTCAGCGCTTCGAGCAGTTCGTCTTGGGGCGTCGGCCGCAGCTCCTGGCGCGGGCGCCGCGCGGGCACCTGAGTAAGCACAGGGCGCTGCGGGGCAGCCTGGGCCGCTGCACCCTCACGGCGTGGCGCAAAGCCGCGTTCGGCTGGCGCCGCAGTTGCGCGGGGCGGAGCAGCTGGGGCCACCCGCTCACGCGGGGCAGGCTCTGGCGCACGGGCCATCACCCGGCGGGGAGGCGAGGGCGCCGGCATCGCGGCGTCGAGGTCGCTCAGCAGATCGCCAAGTGGGGCGGGCGGGCCCTGGCGCGCTGTGGGCGCAACGTCGCCAGCCTCTAGGGGGAAGAGCGGCGCCTTGCGCTGACGCGCCTGCCGATCACCCTGGCCTGGACCCTGCCGCGCAGGCTCCTGGCTGCGGCGGCGCTCATCGCTCGTATTCAAGACTCGTGCTCCTGCACAAGCAGGCTCTGCTCTTCTGGGGTGGGCAGGCGGAAACTACCATCACGGTTCAGGTAGACGATCTGCTCGTTGCGCACATCCACAATCAGATCCTCAAGGCTGTCGCCGTCCATGTCCCGCAATGATAATAGCACAGGTGTCAGATCCTCGTCGGCACCAAACAGGTACGGCCCCGGCAGGCTGCGCACCTGGGTGGTGTCGCCAGCGGGCAGCTCTAGCACTACTACCTGTCGCTCGATGTTCAGCCCGATCAGGCGCGTGGGCCTGCCCTCAAGCTCGCCCCCGTGCCCGACGTACCCCTCCAGATGGGTGGTGCGCGGCCTGCCATAGCGCAGATCGTCTAGCTTGATCTGGCCCCACTCTACCACGGCGCCCACCAGCACATAGACGGCGAGCGCCGCCAGCACAAACGTGAGGCCGTACGCAACCGGGCCAACACTGCGCGGGAAGACCGACGACCGACCGGCGCCCTTGCTGTCGATCTCTTTACTGGTTACGGCCATGATAACACCCCTTCTTTTGCCCTAAATGGCAGTACAACAGATGCTCCCACAGCTGATGTGGGCAGCATCGAAGCGGAGCCCGGCGGCAGGACATTCCTAGCCGCTGCGGCCCTCCTCACCGTTGTGTTGCTCGTTGCGGGGCATCATGGCCGACGCTGCCGGCCAAAGCGTGGAGGCTGCTCGTAGTGCTGACGGTGCGTGGAGGATCGAACGCGTGTGCGTATTTTATCAGAACATGCGTTCGCTGTCAACGCTGGATCTTGCCTTAAGCGAGACGAGATTGTAAACCGTTTTGGGCCATTTAGCGTCGGTCGAGCACAGCAAGGCTCTCTACATGGGGCGTGTGAGGGAACATGTCGTAGCCGCGCAGCGAGCGCAGCGTGTAACCGGGCGCCAGGGCCGCCAGATCGTCCACCTGGGTGAGCGGGTTGCAGGAGATGTAGACGATGCGCGCCGGGCGGAGGCGCAGCAGCTGCGCGCAAACCTCTGGCCCCAACCCGATCCGTGGTGGGTCGGCCACGGCCACCTCCCAGCCGCCTGGCGCCTGCTCACGCAGGTACGGCAGGACATCCTGGCAGACGGCAGCGACGTTGTGCGCCCCGCTGCGCGCCGCGTTCTCACGCGCTAGATCCACGCTTTCCTGCACGCTCTCCACACAGATCACGCGCTCGGCCATGGGCGCGAGCTGGAGCGTGATCGTGCCGACGCCGCCGTAGAGATCTGCGACCGTAGGTGAGCCAAGCGCCGCCACCGCCGCGCGAACATCGTCCAGCAGCCGTCCGATCAGGTGGACATTGTTCTGGAAGAATGTGTTTGGGCCGATCTCCAGCGCTATGTTGCCCGCACTCATCCCAAGCGTGGCGGCGCCCCAGTGGCGCTGCGGCACGCCGAATGAGAGATCGGTGAGGGTATCGTTGAGCAGCCAGTGGAAGCTCAACACACCTGGCTGGGCCAGGGCGATCGCGGCAAGCTGCTCCAGCTCGGCCTCGTAGGCGCCCGCCCCCGTTACCGCAGCGAGCAGCAGCTCGTCGGCGGGGCTGCGCCGCACCACCACGTAGCGTAGAAAGCCCTCGTGGGTGCGGATGTTGTAGTCGGGAATGCCCAGCTCGCATGCCGCGAGCCAGACCGCCTTCGCGGCGGCGAACGAGGCGGGCGGGATCAGGTGGCACTCGTTCAGCTCGACGATGTAGTTAAACTTGCCGCGCGCGCGCAGCCCGAAGCGCCCTTTGGTGGCGACATAGTCCATGCGGGTGCGGTAGTTGTACGGGTCGGGCGAGGCGATAACCTCGAAAGCGGCTGCCCCCGCCGCATCCAGCACGCCTGTGTCGCCGTAGAGCTGGGCCAGAGCCGTGCGCTTGGCAGCCACCTGGCCGGCGTAATCGCGGTCCTGAAACGCGCAGCCGCCGCACTCCTGCGCGTGGGAGCAGCGCGGCGCCACGTGCTCCGCCGCGCGCGCCAGATTGCCGACCAGCTGCTTGAAATCCCTTGAGCGCATGGAAGTCCTTTGGATTGCTCATACACCGCAACGGCGCAGCGTGCTGCGCCCCTACACAACCCGTTACTCTGCGAAGCCTTCGTCCTCTACGACTCGGCGCATACGGGTAAGAAGCTGGGCGCGCCGCACCGCCGCCAGGGCTGCGCCATCAAGGGGTGCGACCTGCCAGCGCAGCTTGCCC